>JAQUCQ010000023.1 GCA_028686145.1 Desulfuromonadaceae bacterium
TTCTGGACACACTTTCATCCCCCAACCCAGTCAAGAAAATAATAGGTATATCGGCGGTGATGGGGTCGCTCTGTAATCTGTTGGTCGCTTCAAGTCCGCTCCAACCAGGCATTTTTACATCCATAAGGATTACATCCGGTTTGTATTTACAAGCCTTTAGATACCCGGACTCTCCGTCGCGGGCAGAATCCGTATCGAATCCATGTGTTGTGAGCCGATCGATAAGTACTTTGACAACATCAGCGTCATCATCAACTATCAGTATTTTTCGTGCCATAATTAATGCGCTGCTCCTTGGTGCAAAAAGGTTTTCTGCATTCTGCCAGAACAATGATAATGGCGCAACAGTATAAAAAAGAGCCCTTCATAATCACTGTGGAGGTCTTTTTATGTTTCACCGCGTGGACATTACACTACCGTTACGAGATTTTATCAAGAGATGCAAAACATATTCTCGAAACTGCTTCGGTGCTTTTGCACCTATTCTGACGGCTTCCTTGAAAAAGATGCTATTATACCAAGTAATCACCGGATTATGTTTAACAAGGAGAATACGAAGTGGGAAATCGCATAACTGGAAAAGCTGCAGGAACGGCAGTTGCAAACGGTGGAATCATTGGAGAGGATGAATTTCGTAAGCTTCCTTTTGATGGCAAGCATCTCTATCTCGACGGGGTGCTGCCCAAGGAGAAGATGGCCCTGATCCTGGGAGATTCGGACGGCAAGAAACTTGCCCGAGCCATGCAGCCTCATGAATTATACTGGCTTTTTAAAGAAAGTGGCGGCCCTGACGCCATGGAATTGTTAGGGCTGGCAAGCCCTGAGCAGTGCGTTTTCATCCTTGATATGGAGCTCTGGAGCCGCTGGTCGTTTTCGGAAGATAAAGCGGTAGAATATCTTGGGTATATTCTGCATGGGAGTGAGGAACATTTTCTCGAATTACTCCCACATCTCGATTTTAATCTTCTCTCCCTTTTTCTAGGAAGGGAACTGATTGTCGCAGGGGGCATTGGCGATATCAATACTGATGAAGAACGTCAAACCGATTGGGATCACACCTTTGACGATGTGTTCCTGATAAAATTCAAGAACCCCAAGCATGCCACGATAATAGGCTCCTTTCTGGAGCTGATTTGTCGCCTGGATAATCCTCTGTATGCGTCGCTCATGGAAAGTGTGAGTGGCGAAGTAGATATTGAATCAGAGGAGGAATGCTATCACCTGAAATCGGGACGTCTTGCCGATCTCGGTTTTCCACCTCATGACGAGGCACTTGAGATCTATTCCCGTATCAATCCGGCCTCGTTTGTTCCCGGTCGCAACAAAGAACTCTTGCAGACGGTTGAAGCAACCACTCTCCCCGAGACGTTTTTGACCGGTAAGACGTTTCTGGAAAGGGTAATTCTTCGGGTAGATTCGGAACTGTTTCGTATGGAGCTGAACTATCTGATTAATACCGTACTGGTGGCCGACGAAGCTCACCTTGTCGACTTGGGACAGATGAGGTCAGTCGTTGAGCGGGTTTATGGCTATTTGAACATTGCCCTGGAATATCTGAGCGGAGGAGATGAAACAAAGGGAGTGGAAATTATTACCGGCGAATACCTGAAAAGGTTGTTTCAGCTGGGTTTCAGTCTGGTGCTCGACTTGAAGTTCAGGGCGGATAAACTTAGTGAGTCGGATTATGCTACCGGCAAAGCTTTGTCAGGCTTAAAGACCTCCAGGCCCCGTTACTATCGCGGGCTTGACTCTGACGGTATTGATGGCTACAGGGAATTCCGGGAGATAGAGGATGTGAAGATCATGTCTGATTTTCTCGCAAAGCTGAGAGAATAACGATAATATCAGATCTGTCCTTTTAACAAGGGCGAACACGAATGCAAACGTTTGTTTCCAGCCAATCGGGGAAAATGGTGATCAAAATATATAACAGATAAGACGACAAAACAGCCGACCGCGCATTGGTCGGCTGTTTTGCTTCGAGCTTACAGCAAAGTGCGAGGCTAAACCCAGTTGAGTAGATTCTCGCTGTTTGGTTTTCTGCTACAGCCCCTTCAAATCTTTTCCGGCTGCAAATTTACCGCTTTTGGATGCGGCAATCTGAATCTCGGCACCAGTCTGGGGATTACGGCCTTTACGGGCGGCTCGTTCTGCTACGCTAAATGTGCCGAATCCGGGGAATGTGATTTTGTCTCCAGCCTTCAATAACTTTGTGGTGACGGTGATAAACGCGTCTACTGTCTCTGCTGCTACGTTTTTTGGTACGTCCAGTTCCTCTGCCACTGCTGCGATAAACTCTGCTTTTGTCATGTTTTCTCCTTTTTGAGGGGTGATACCCCAGCTTTATTGGTTCAGCTGCACTTACAGACAGCGTTACACTTTTAAGTCTCAAATAAAAGGGTTACCGCATTTCTGCAGTAACCCACCAAGCCAGTTATAAACGAACTCTGAGCGTAATTCAAACTATTCCTCAAGGTATGTGGCTGCATCAATGGCTGATAGCTGTGAATCGGCTTTTAAAAAGAGCACTATAGGTATCCAGCTTGACCCACAATAGTTTTTGAATTGTGGAAAATTGACATAAATTGGGGAGAGTCACGGTTCGACGCCCATGGTGGGTCAAAAGCAGATCCGTTTTAAAGCCCGAGAAGGCAAATGTTCCAGAGAAATGCTATATAAATATTTACGCCAAGGTGATACACATGATATTTACTCCTTGCAAAGATCACAAGAATCGTTAGCCTAACCAAGTAACTAATTTTTAAGGATTATTAAATGCCAGTTTACGAATATCGCTGTAATGCCTGTAATACGCAATTTGATCTTCGCCAGAAGTTCTCAGACCCACCTGCAGACCGATGCCCTAAATGTGGTGGGACCGTCCGTAAGTTAGTGTCTGCAGTCTCATTCAGCCTCAAAGGTGCTGGATGGTTCGGTGACGGCTATGGGACAAAAGCAGAGTCTACTAAATCAGAAGGTGACACAGGTGCTGGAACTGGAGCTGCAACGGAAGTTATATCAACAGATGTAGCTCCGGCAGAGACAACGGCATCACCTGCAAGTCAAGTATCCGCTCCAACACAAATGGAACCGAAGAGTAATGCCACTGAGACACTGACTACCACTAAAGATAAAGCCGAGGTAAAGTCTCAAGGTAACTGAACTTCAATACTGTGACACAACGCCGTCGAGGAGGTAACCTATGAACACTCCATTAGTTATACTTGTATCAATTCTGGCTGTCGTCACCATCGTAATGTCCATCGCCATGGTTACGAAAAACAAAGAGCAAGGCAAGCCAAAAACAAGCAAACACCAACCCCAAAAGAAGACTAAAGACAAAACTCACAAGGGCAAGAAGTAAACAACCGCGCCCAGAGGACGAGGCTTACCCCTTTTTTACGGAAAATAGTTGGCTGCGTTTCCCGTTGAGTTCTATTGTACCGGTGATTATAACTTCGCTGGCTGTCCCGTTGATGAAATGACACTGTTCCATAACCGACCACATGGATCAATCTTCTTCCGGGTGCTGGTTGCGAGCGAAATCGGTACATGAACAAACTGATGATTCCAAAACCCTACCACCATATTAGTTCGTCCAGCTATTCCGGCATGAGCAGCATTGTGCCCAAGTGATAAACAGAATGTTGCATCATGCGGATTCGCTGGCTGGCTTCGGATGGTATAGCTCGGGTCAATGTATTTCAACGTCATTTCAAGACCCTTCTCTGCAAAATGCGCATTGATTTTCTCTTTAAGGAACACGCCGATATCGGTGAGCTTTGTATTCCCGGAAGCATCAACTTGACCTGATGCCGTCATTAGTTCTTGTCCAGCGCCTTCCGCAACCACAATTACCGCATGGCCGCGTTGTCGGATTCTTATCTCAAGATCAGCGAGTAATCCAGGTAGCGTGAATGGCGCTTCCGGAATCAGACAATAATTGACTTGGCAATCAGCCATCGCTGTATAAGCGGCAATGAAACCGGAATCCCGACCCATCAACTTTACAAGGCCGATGCCGTTGCGAGCTCCGAGCGCCTCAGTATGGGCAGCATACGTCGATCTTCGGGCTTCTGAAACTGCCGTTTCAAAGCCGAATGTTGTTTGTAGGTAGGAAATGTCATTGTCGATAGTTTTCGGAATGCCGATGACGCTGATTGATTTTCCTTGCCGAGCTATTTCTTCTGATATTTTAGCCGCTCCTTTAAGTGTCCCGTCACCTCCAATGGTAAACAGAATACCAACGCCAAGTTTTGAGAGTGTTGATACCATTTCTACTGGATCTTGATGTCCTCGTGATGAACCGAGAATCGTGCCACCAGACTCTCCTATGCGGCTGACAAGCTCCGTGGTCAGTTTGAGCGGTTGATGGCCGTAACTGGCTACGAGACCTTCATAGCCATAGCGGAAACCATAAATATTCTGAATTCCGTAATGGTGATACAGGCTCATCACTATGGCGCGGATAACGTCATTCGTACCTGGACAGAGACCTCCGCAGGTGACAATACCGCACGCAATCGAGGATGGGTCAAAGAAAATCTTCTGTCGCGGACCTGCGACCTCAAATGATAATGGTGCAAGGTTATCGGAGATGCGCTGTTGTATCTCATCAAAACTTGAATGATAGAGAAGGCGCTCATAGCCATCACAGAAACACTGGCTCGGCATAGGTGATGGGTGCAGGTTTTTGCCAAGGCACTGGACTTCAAAGTCTTTCAAAATTAAATTTTTGCTCGACATACATGTCCTTGTTGAGGGTGTCGTAATTTTTTTGGTCTCATTGCTGAAACAACACGCAGAGCCTTTTAATATGGGGATCGATACACATCAATGTCCAGCTTATCGAATTCGCTGCCGGAATGGTTCAAACAGGTACTCAAGGCTGTTAACCTTAATATCGTAAATCGTCTGCAACATTTCACCTAGTTTACCCTTTGGAAAGCCTTCACCCGCCATCCAAACTACATAGTGTTCCGGAAGGTCGATGAGCAGCTTACCGCTATGTATCCCGTACGGCATGCGCATCTGGGCCAATTCAAGCAAGGCCTCTGGATTGGCGTCTGATTCAGTGCAGGGGCGTAGGGTGTCTTCAATCATGTTTTCACAATTCCTTTGTTGAAAATCAGGCGTAAGAATCTATTCTGTTAATAACAACTGTTTGGTATTTTATGGGGTAACTCTTTTTTCACTAGGTCTGAATTGAAGAGCATGGCTCACAGACTAACTCGGTGCATACTACCCCTCGAATCCATTTTTTTCCAGTACTTCCAGCCGATTCACACGATATTCCTGATGCAGTCTTACCTCTCATACAATTCCCCATGTGGCGAAGTAAGACAGGCCATAATGATCTGCCTTGGAGAGTATTTAGTGTACCTGGTTTTTTGTTAGTAGTTGATATGGTGCCTATTTTTTAGCTTTTCGTACACACGACTAATTTAGACTTGTTTTTATGGATGCCCAAAATAACTATTGACACGTTATTTCAGCTAGTTATGGTCGGTGTCCATTCTGTATGCAAAACGATGAAACACTAGATTTTATGTGACATTTTTGAAACATATCCACAGTATCAACAGGTTTATCAACAGTTTTTGTTGATAGTTTATCTTGTCCGAAATAACAGTTACTTAGTTATCTTTTAATTTTTATCAACAGAAATTAGATTCAAAAATAAATGCAGGCATATTCCTTCGATAGCCAGTATGGGTGTCACACCTTTCTTCAAATATCGGAAAAGCTCTGGCCTTCCTGAACCACAAACCGGAAGAACACGTAAGGATCGCCCCGAAACTGACAAAGGCATTAAAAACACTGCAAATTGACAGGTTCTGCATTGATTGTAGCAAAACCTGATCGGTTAAAGCATACCAAATATAAGAAGCCCACCATGTGTTTCGGTGGGCTTCTCTTTTCTTGCATTATTCGATTACCTTTTAGGTTTTAATCCGATCCAGTGTTTCAACCGGAATGCTTTTGTTCCCTATGTCCATTTCCACTCAGGTGGAGTCTCATTCTGCATTGGCGTAAGTCCTCCTTTGGCTGATATTCATTTCCTATCTGGTTTTTATGATACCCCTATAAAGACTAAAATACAGGCTGTTTTTAATTTTTTTAGGAGAGTATGCTAACAAATTAGGGTCTGCCATGTGAGTTCCAAAGCGAACTTTCTATGCCTAACGTTTTTCAATATCAATGCACGGAGGGTACGTCATGAAGCTTTTTTCCAGTTATTCTTTAAACGATATGCATCTCAACAACCGTGTTGTAATGGCACCCATGACTCGCAGTCGCGCTATCGGAAATGTGGCCAATGGCCTTATTGCTGAATATTACGCTCAACGCGCCGCTGCCGGTTTGATTATTACCGAGGGAACATCTCCTTCTCCCAACGGTCTAGGCTATGCCCGTATTCCGGGTATTGCTTCGCCGGAGCAGATGCTATCCTGGCAACAGGTAACAGATGCTGTTCACGCTCGCGACGGCAGGATTTTTTTACAAATGATGCATTCCGGCAGGGTAGGTAGCAAGCTTAATCTGCCTCCAGGAGCAAAGGTGCTTGCTCCGTCGGCCATTGCAATGAGCGGTGTCATATGGACCGACAGTCATGGTGAACAACCTCATGAGCTTCCTGAGGAGATGACTGCAGACGATGTGCAGGTTGCTATTGCTGAATATGCCCAGGCAGCACGCAATGCAATATCCGCCGGCTTTGACGGAGTAGAAATCCACGGTGCCAATGGATATCTGATCACTCAGTTTCTTGATCCGGGTTCCAATCAGCGTAGTGATGAATTCGGCGGTGATGCGGTTCGCCGTAACCGCTTTGCTCTAGATGTTGCGGCAGCAGTGGTGGAGGCTATAGGAGCCAGTCGTACAGGGATACGACTATCCCCGTACGGTGTGTTCAACGATATGAGTGGCGCTTATGATGGAATTGACAGACAGTATATTGAACTTGCCTCTGGGCTTGGCAGGCTTGGTCTGGCATATCTGCATATGGTCGACCATTCCTCCATGGGTGCGCCACAGCCAGATCAGGCAACCGTGCGGGAAATATGTCAGTCTTTCCGAGGGACTGGTGGCGGAGTTGTCATTCTCTCTGGGGGGTATGATCGCGAGAGGGCTGAAGCAGACCTTCAGAGCGGAGCCGCAGATTTGATTGCCTTCGGTAGGTCTTTTATCGCTAACCCGGATCTCGTGACCCGCTTGGAAAACGCCTCGGCTCTGGCTGCGCCAAACCAAGAAACATTCTACACACCAGGACCGGAGGGATACACGGATTACCCGGTTTCGGCTGAGCTATAAGTGAGAATTTTGAGAATATCAGCTATTTTTGATCTGATAAGGGCTTAGAAGATGACTAGTTGTTGATAATGTCTCTAATCTGATCTTTTATGCTTTTTGATGGAACAAATTCACCATCAGTTGTAGATAAACAATACCACTGACATACCAAAAGACAAGAATTCCAATCTAAGACCGCAGAGGAGATCGGACTTTCTGTGGACTGCCAAATCATCATGTTGTGGGTGTTTGGTTCGTGGCGGGAGGCATTCGGGAATAATTATAGCGTGGGGACGCAAATGGCATGAAGTCATACTTATTGAGACGGGGTAGCAAGGCCAGTAGATACCATACTTTTAAGAATGCAACAAAAAAGGTTACAGCATTCCGGCTGTAACCCATTGTTTTTACTGGCGGAGAGGTAGGGATTCGAACCCTAGGTACGTTGCCGTACACCTGATTTCGAGTCAGGCACCATCGACCACTCGGACACCTCTCCGTGGAAGCTAAACTGTATAAACTAATTTGTTGGTTATTTCAAGTTCGGTTTTCACCCTCTGCGTTCTTGCTGACAGAGTGGCCGGGGAAATCATTCAAAAACAAACATCATGCCGCCCATCTGCAGTGCATAATCTCCACTCCTTACGCCAGTCCTGCGGCAAGCTCCCGCCAGTACACTATGTCCAGCCGCCTGCAGGCACGGGTAACGCAGACGTAGAGCAGATTGCGGTCTAACACCGACTTCCTGAAATCTTTTGTATTCGGGTCGTACAGGATCACGTTGGCGAACTCCACCCCCTTTACCTGATGGGCGATCGTGACCAGAACTCCCGGCTCGAAAGTCAGCTCACCCGACGCATGCAGTCCGCTGATACCGGTTAACGCATTGTGAAGCATCTTCTCGTCAGATTTTTTCTTGCAGATGACGGCGGTCAGGCTGCCCGGGTCTTCAGCCACCAGTTTCTCCACAAGGCTGCGTAACAGGATGAGAGCGCTCTCCTCATCCGCTCCCTTGTGATATTCAAGAACGCCGGAATGCCTCCCGACCTGCTCGCTCTCCCGGTTGCTGATCCGTGACGCGAGCGCCATGATCTCTTTGGGGCAGCGGTAGGAAACGGACAGGGTTTCGTTGCTTACCCCGACCTCCTGCAGATTTTTGTGGAAAATATCGAAATCCGCCACATCGACCCACGACAGAATTTTTTGTTTGCTGTCGGCGCTGAGCGTGATGCTGTTGCGTTTATCGGTCGCTGCGAGAATTGCTTCCAGCTCCAGGAGCGACAGATCCTGCCCTTCATCGACAATGATATGGGCGTACCAGCCGAGGGCGTCGCGAACCGGGCCGTCTTTTTCGCGCAGTTGACAGAGCCGCAGCAGTACACTCAGGTCGGCAAACGATACCGAATGACTTCTTGCCGCATACCGGCGACGCAAGTCGGCCAGAAACTCTTCCCTTCCCTTGCCGTCGGCACAGAGGACGTCCAGAACGTACGGCTGGCCGTAAAACCGCCATAGATCTTGAAGCGGCTCGGCTTCCTGCGCTTCCGTGACATAGCGGACCAGCAGGGCGGACAACTGCGATGATTTCTTCTGCGCCGTCAGGACATCGCCTACAACCGGTTTGATGACCTTGCCGGTCAGGGCGGTGATGGCGCTTAATGCCCAGGCGCTGAAGGTGTCCACCCGGGTGCTGCCGAGCAGGTCGGAGGAGGTCTGTCTGACATAGTTACGAAGCACCTTGTTGAACATGAGCACCAGACAGCGATCGGGCGAGAATCGTTCCGGATCGTTGAACTGCAGGCAGGACAACCGGTGGAGGCTTACTACCGTCTTGCCGCTCCCGGCGCCGCCGGTGATCAGGGTACAGCCGTCGGTCGCTTCCGCGGTAATCATATGGAACTGATCGGGAGAGATCAAGGAGACGATATCCACCATGCGGTGATCCTGGTTCGCCACCTTGGTGTCGGTGGTCGTATGAAACTCCTTGGCGTTTTTCACCCACGTGTCGCCGGCCAGCTCAAACAGGTCGTCGCCGCATTCCATGCGCCGGAGCGTCCGTTTCACAATCTCTACCGTGTCACGCCGGGTGATCACTCCCTCACGCTCTCTCCCCTGAATGGTCTCGAAGTATTCTTCGCCCGGGTCGAAGTCATAAAAAAATCGGGAGATCGGTGCTTTGCGCCAGTCCACGACCAGTGCCCGGTTGTCATGGGACATGAACCCCTGCTTGCCGATGAGATATTCCTTGGCGCCGATCTTCTTGTCGCTGTCGTTGATCCCGACAATCCCGAAGTACGGGCTGTCGGTCATTTCAAACGCCGTGAGATACCTGGCGGGATCAAATTTGTCGTTCTCGATCAGCTTTTCTGTCAACGAGTTTTTCTCGTGCCAGTTGACCGACTCAAGGCGTTCTTTTTCCAGTTCGGTCGTGTAGGCGTGGTGATGGGCAATTTTCGCCCGGTTCTGCCGGGCTGTCTCCTCGATGGAGGTGAGTACGTCGGTCAGACGCAACTGTTCCTGCATGACTATGTCAAATTGGGGGCTTTTATTCATAGAGAATCGAAGTCAATCCTGTTGTTTATTGAAAAGAGTGACTGCCTTGGTGGGCAAAGCGAAAGGCTCAGGATGTGCGGGATGTTAACCCATTTTCCAGAGCCTCGGGATGGAAAGTTTTACTCATTTCGTGTCTTTTATATACGCCATAACCGGCCAGGCTGTCAATGCATCGAACCGCGCCCGCCTGGTTGCCAGCGCATAGCCGGGCAGGCGCTGAAGCGTTTCTGGTGTTCGGAACAAAATACCTGGCCGTTAAAACGCCCGGAATTTGCGAGACAGAAATCGGATTCTTCCTCGCTGATTTCCTGCCCGCAGAGAGCACAGGTTGGCTGTTTTTGGTCACTCATGATCAACCTCTTTTCTCATGGGCTTTTTTCCCGTGGACCCGTTCATAGGCTTTGCAGAAGGGACAGATGTCCTGCTCGATGTTCTTCACAAAGTCAAAGACCATCCCCTTCTGGTGATGGCGGGCATGGAGGCAGACCGGGCAGAGTTCGCATATCTTTGCCAGGGATTTATCCAGGGCTGAAGGCTGTGTGCTGTTCATAAATTTATCCTATCATCACTGACTGCATTGAAATGGAGCCAAGTACAATCTCATCTGTAAAAACGGAAACCGGGTCGGCGGTTGTCCGGAGGGCAAGGGAGTAGAGAAGCGGCAGATAGTGTTCGTTGGTGGGAATCGACAATCGTGCTGCCTCTCCAAGCGCTGCATAATCGGTCAAACGGTCAAGATCGCCTCCACGGATGAACTCTGTTGCCGTGGCATTAAATTCAGCGGCCCACGGATAGGAGGCATTGTCATGCCAGCGTATCAGCGGCAGGTTGTGCACGATGTTGCCGCTCCCGATGATCAGTACCCCCTCGTCGCGAAGCGGCAGCAGCTGTTGCGCCAGTGCGACATGTTCGCGGGGAGATTTTTGCCGGTCGAGCGACAGTTGCAGCACCGGTATGTCGGCCTCCGGATACATCCGCCGGAGCACTGACCAGGTGCCATGATCAAGTCCCCAAGATTCGTCGGCTGTCACGTCATTGCCCTTGAACAGACCCACCACATGGTTCGCCAACTCCGGAGCACCGGGTGCAGGATACTCGACGTGAAAAAGCTCCTGAGGGAATCCGTAGAAGTCGTGAATTGTCCGGGGCGACTTCATGGCGGTAACCATGCTGCCATCGGTTTCCCAGTGCGCAGAAACAGAGAGGATCGCCTTCGGACGGGGAATCGTCAGGGCAACGTCCCTCCATGCCGCGGCAAACAGGTTATCCTCTATGGCGTTCATCGGGCTGCCGTGACCGATGAACAGAACCGGCTTTCGTTGTTCTTTAATCATGATGATGTACCTCTGACGGTTATTGTATCAGCTTTCACACGGTAGTTTCCAGAGCCATGACGAGTTGATTCTGGAGACATTACCACTTCAATCGCCGCACCGCTTTCTCAAGCGCAAAAGGCCAGACGAACAGCGCGGTCGCGCGGCCCATCAAACTCACAGAAATAAATCCCCTGCCAGGTACCTAACCACATAGTACCGTGCCGGATTATCACCTGTACCGATGAACCATAAAAACCGGCCTTGATGTGCGCATCAGAGTTACCTTCACTGTGGCGGAATCTATGGCTCTGGGGAACCAGTTCGTCACTGAACATTTCCATATCCCGGGCAACATCCGGATCGGCATTCTCGTTGATGGTTACGCCGGCAGTTGTATGCGGCACAAAAACGGTCAGCACGCCATCCTGCCAGCCGTTGTTTGCTATGACTTCGGCTATTTTTGAGGTGATTGAAACAAATTGGGTACGCCTGACTGTTGAAACGCGAAGTTCAGCTGTTTTCATGGTTTCTCCGAATAGTTCTGAAGTGATAGGGGATTAATTGCCGTTATTTGTATGGAGTTGAGCCCCGACCCGTATGATCAGCCTTCGTTGTTTATGGTGGTTATTGCTCTGTTCAGCTCTTCATACACCCCTTCGATGTTTCGTAACACATCGTCATTGCTGAAACGGATCACCCGCAACCCGAGAGAACCGAGAAACCTTGTCCGTTCTGCGTCATACTCCGCTGTTTCGGCGTGACTGTCGCCATCGATCTCGATTACCAGCTGCAATTCGGCGCAGTAGAAATCGACAATATAATCACCGACAGGTTTTTGCCGCAGGAATTTATAGGCGGCGAACTGCCGCATCCGCAGGACTTTCTGCCAAATCTGGTTTTCGGCAGCCGTGGGGGTGTTGCGGTTTTCGCGGGCGAGGGTGGTGAGGTTTTTGTTGTAGGGGAGGTAGGGGGAGTCGAAAGTAGGCGCTGATTCGGAGTCGGAAGATAACCCCATTTCGCAGTCAGAAGCTAACCCCTCCCCGGCCCTCCCCTTATCAAGGGAGGGGGACAGGGCATCTCCTGCGGGTGTCGGCACACAGCTTCCCCCCTGATAAGGGGGGATTGAGGGGGGTTGGTTTTGACTCAAGTTTGTTCTCCTTGGAAACCCTGACATTGCATTACGGATTGGCAAAGTATAGTGAACTAGTCCCGCAATCCGAGCATTCACGAAAGAACTTTTTACCGTCCTTCCGAATCCGTTTATTATGGCCAATTGTGCCACACGCGATTTTTATTGGCGTGTTGTCATCACACTCCCCGCACTTGAAGTAGTAGCCGAACTTCCCATACATAACTTCGATTTTTGGGCTGTTACATTTTCGACATGTCAAAGCATCTTTGCTTTCTTGAACAACGGGGGAATATACAGGTGCTGGTGGGGCAGCTACTATTGGTGCAGCTGGCACAACCTGGCTGGCTTCGGCGCCCTGAAGACCGAACTTTGCGACATAATCAAACGTTGCCGGCTTATGCAATGCTATAAGTTTTTGCCCAATGTCGATGATTGTATCGAGTGAAACAATGCGTGCAAGGCTGGCAAAAACATCCAGTACGCCTTTATTTTCAAATTGGTTTTGTATTGTTTTCAGAAGTACATCCGATTTGATTATATGGCTGGTATCAAATTTCTTTGGGCGATCAATACGGGCATTGGGTGACACCAGGACATATGAATGAAGGGTTGGCGATAATTTTATACCGGCACGAGTTGGTAATTCAAGATGTTCGAATACTTCTTTCAGTACGGCAATATGCCGCTCGTTTTGTGCAAGAGGTGAGGCCATGCCTTCATAGTTTTTCTTGAAACTGTTCCACTGTTTAAACTCGCCTTCCTCGGTTATCTGAATTCCGGCATGGAAATGTTTGGTTTCAAGTACGAAGCAGTTCAGTGTGCGGTGAATCAAAAGATGATCAATCTGGGCAACCCTGCCATTAATTTCAAGCCGAAGGTCATGGATCACTACAGTGTTTTCGGCATCTTTATAATCGAAGTCAATCAGGTATGCAGACTCGTTTTCACCCTTTATCCCTGCACGTAAGAAACGCAGTTCTTGTTCGACTTTGGATTTTCGATCAGCTGGTGCAATCTTTATCAGGCGCTCAAGCTCTTCTATGTCGCGTTCTCTGTTATCAGCATTTTTTAAAATCATTATTAACTCCTTGAGGTGATAACGCCGCGATGCATCAGGTCCAGCACCGCCAGCAGCAGGAGCGGCTTGTGCGGGGCCTTACGCTTGGTGGCGTCGCTCCAGGTCGCGTCGGGGGCGCGGTTGAGGGAGGGGAAGTGTTTGATGGAGGTGGTTAGGGCGGTCATTGGGTTCTTCAGTTATTTGAATTTGTATGGAGTTGAGACACGCCGCCTATGCGGCTCTTCGACCTTATGAGGCCATTTTGGGTGTCTGAATATGTACAAGACTTCTTTCGGTATTCAAAATCGATTCAGCAAACACTGCATTATATCTGGGTAGCTTATCCGCGTAGCGGTGAAAGGCAGTATGATAGAAATTTCTGAGGATAAAATCCATGAACTGGCAGGGAGTCAGCGCCGCAGTCACAGGGATGCGGCAATTCTCGTATTGTCCAAGAGTCAAATGGGATTTAGGATGTTCCATTACCTGGAACACCGCAGCTCTTGAGTCATAATCAAACCGTAATGGAAAAGGGACAATGTTTCTAGCTACAACATCGGCATAGATATCGTCTTCAAGATAAATCTCAGGATTGTTTTGAAATTCCTCCAGATGCGGGGCCGGAAAAAATGCCAGCCTGTGACGTTCCAGTATTGAGCCGTCAAATATGTACATCATCTGGATAAGTGCACCATCCGGCATCTTGACGCTAAAAGCCCTTTCTTGCGCCATAACGTTGTATATCTCATCATATGCCCTGTCTTTCATAGCAATGGAAACATGTTCCGCCTGCGGAAATGTTACAGCAACATGATTGCCTTCTAGGTTGCGCCGAATGGCGAAGTTTTGATCGTTTGACAGCCCAATTTCCACCAAGTGCCGAACTATCCCGTCAATCTGTCTCTTAATTCCGTCCGGGGTAGGCATGTATCAACCTTTATTGGCAAGCAGTTTTTTCAACTTTGTCATCAAGCCTTCATCAAGATCTTCAGGATAAACGATTCCAGCCTCCAAATCTGTTATCAAATCAGCCAACCCTTTTTCGCGCTCCACCAAGCGTTTGCGTTCTTCCGTGGAAACATCACGGTGAATAACCATGAGCTGTTTGCGCTGCTCCGGGGTAGGATAAAAAAATTGCAATTCAAAGTTATGGTTTTTAAGGCGTTCAAACTCTTGAGTCAGTAGGTGCATTCCCATACCAACGCCCAGAACTCGTACCCATGCCTTACTTCGTGTGATGGCGGTAAATAGTCGATTCCTGATGCTGGCAAGATTCCAGGCCGAAGAATGACAATCTTGGGCGTTTATTATGTAGACCATACCAGCCTCGTTCCCCTTAGCACGATAAATTCCGGTAAAAGTAACTGAAGCTGACTCCGGTTTAAAAAATACGTCTGGGTCGGTGTCAACGCCTGCTAGATGAGAATTTATGCCCAAGTCCAACAACTGCCGACGGATTGGCCCTGTTTTTGAGCGAGTAGTGAGTGGGTCGGGATTGATCACAACTATGTCGTCATGCCTCATTTCTTCAAGTTCAAGGTTTCGATTAATCGCCTCGGCCAACCACACAGCCTGTTCTTCTTCGCTATCAAAATTGATGAATTGTACTAAGTCATCTGGATCAGAATGTTCTTCCAAAAATTTTGGGCTTGTGTCATCCGTTCTTTGCAAAACGACGTCTGAACCGTCAATCAGTTTGCCCTCTTTTACCTGATAGCCTATTTCCTCCCACAAATGTGGATGCTCAAACATCTGCACCAATCCTATAGTGTTTGGCCGAGGAGGCTCACGGTAGATGCCGAAACCGAGAGCATGTGCAGCCACCAACACCGGGCGGGAGTTCCGGTAACATTTTTCAAGAATGACATCTCGTCTCGGCTCTCCTGGTCCGGCAGCTTCGAAACGAACATTGGGGATTCCATTGGGATTTTTCCCAAAAATTTCTTCCGGCGGTGGCAGTGATTGGCCCGACAAATTCTGAAGTTCATCATAGGCATATACCAGGCGTTTTCGGTCATCCAACATTTCATAGCAAAGGCGGAGAAAAGCAGGGGTGATGTCCTGCGCTTCGTCCACCAATATCGCATGATAGAGTGGCTTAGCGTCTTGCATCTGTTCAAGCGCGCTCTCACAGACACCGTTAAACTCATTCCCGTTACCAAAAGCCCTCTTTGCGGCTCTCAAGTCAAAATATCCAATATTGTGAGCACGGCAGAACTCGTAATATATTCCGTCCCGCTCAGGGTTACCAGGCGCACCCCAATCGCTGAGAATCCGCAGATTATCCCAATCCGGCTCTTCTCCCGTCTGCTCCAGAGAAAAATTATTAATTAAACGCTTGAATTGCCCCTTAAGCGAGCGGGTATGAAAAGTAACAGCAATCCTCCAGTCCGGATGCTGCGCATGCAGATAGGCTGCCTTCAGAGCAAGGACAATTGTTTTGCCCGAACCGGCCAACCCTCTGATACGCTGGACACCTTCTACTGTTTCCAGCACCGCCTTGCTTTGCAGATTATCGAGGGTTGCAATTGAATCTTCAAGCCGCTTCAACTTTGCACCACGAGAGTCAGGTCGCGTGATCATCCTCTTGGTTCTGCATTTTCTGATTGTTGAAATGGACTGAATCGCCGACAAAGCAGTGTCATATATGTCCGTGGCGCTATTCGACCAGCAAAAGTCATCAAGTGCCTGAGCTATTGAATCAAGGTTCGTCAACGGATACTCCGCATCACAGCTTCTGCCAATGTCGCCGACTCCGGGAGCAAAAGTAATTGTATTGACTGGAATTAGCAGATTACGTCGTTCCATCAGATCTCGATGAGTTTTGAGCCTCGCTTCCAGCTTGTTCGCCGCATCGTCTTGGCGCAGTCTGTAATCACCAGGATCGTTCCCCTCGACCAAATCGAATAGCAAAATACCTTTATCTGGTGAGATCAAGAGCGCATCTATTGGGTGTCGCCCCTCCGGAGCGCCAATAATCGGATAGCCGATCATCAGTTGGCCGCTGTATTCAGGGTGTTTCGTATAGAATGTAATCAGCGCCTGACTGGATACCGGTTTGTCATTCGTTCCGCGAATTATGCTAACGGGAGACATGTGTGACTCCTCCATTTTACGTTTTTGACTAAAGAGCGAAAATCCGGAACCAAATTATTTTCTCTGTGGTTTTAGTCAACACCCATGTTAATTACTGCGTCAGCCGTGTTTTTGCACATTTGCCGCATGAGCAGGTACAGCATTCCACGTCCTTCCCTGCAACAACCGCCCATTCTGTTTCTTCGCTCGTTTCTTTCCATCCACTCCCCACCTGCCCCACTGCTTGAAGAAAAAGGCGGAGCGTTGCTCGTCGCATTGGCGTTTGATGTTCAGTACCCACTCCTGCAGCATCGGCCGGGCTTTTGGTCCTGATTCGCCTCCGACAATAACCCAGTGAATGCCGCTTAGGTTTAGCATTCCCAAATCCTCCAGCAGCGGTTCCACCGAGACAAAACGAATATGTGCCGGGATCTGGCGCAGCCAGTCCAAACGGGGCACACCATACTTTTGATCCTCCACAGTCACCCCCAACCAGGCATTTTTTGGTGGATCATAATCCTTGAAAAATGTCGCCATCCGCTCGGCTCGCTTGGTCAGCACTTGAAATGTATGCTGCGGTGCCCTGCGAATTACATCGAACACCTGGCGAATGTAGTCATCGGGAATCTCTTCATGGAACAGATCGCTCATGGAATTGACGAAGTATATGGTAGGCTTTGCCCTCTTCAGCGGCTCTACCAGTCGGTTTGGTAGCAGAGACAGGGCAAATCCATTCTCGTAGCCATTCACTCGCATTGCCTGCAGACGCTTGGCCATTGCCTCAGCGTAACAGTTGGCGCAACCGGGCGATACCTTGCTGCAACCCACGGCGGGGTTCCAGGTCTGCTCGGTCCATTCAATCTTTGATTGTGTACTCATATCAATTTCACCAACATCTCACCTTTTTCAAAATTAACGGCATTCACCGGTCGGGTCTTTTTTGCATCCAGATTCTTTACCTTACCTTCTGCATCCAACTCTTTGAAAGCCTTTTGGAAGTCGCTGGCAAACCAGTCAGTCTCCTCCAGCATGTCGGCAAGTTCTGTTATACCAAAGTGCCGTGGTATTGACGACAGTTTTGTCAGCCAATACGACTTGACCTCGGAAAGATCAGCGCGCCCTTCTTCTTTTTTGATGCTTTCATCGGCGGCTATCAATACCATTTGGCCGCTCGACTCGACCTGTGTCTCCTGTTTTGCCAGAGCACGCAGCCTTTTCTGAACCAGATCCAGACCGTCTGATGCTGCCATGAACTCGGCTATTCCTTTGGGGTGGCGAGTAAGATACACCAAATGATAAAGCGTCCGATCCAGAAGCACTTTTTTTACCTGAACACACGCAGTGCGTGGCTTGCCGCCTCGTGTCGGAACAACCGTCTTCAAGTTTTCCCTATACAGCCTAACGAGGTGTTCTTCTCTCGCCTTTGCGGTCATGCCTTTGGTGTCAGGCACCTTTCCAAATATTCTCTTCATGTCATCCGAAAATGGTTCCTGGGTATGGGTTCGCACCAGAAAATCGTACATGAAATTGATGAGAAATTCGGAGTTGGGCCGTCTCAGAAGCGGATCGAGAGTGGCAAGCTCAACTGCATCCTTCCACCCTGTCGGATCGACAAAAAAGAAGGTGAAGCTATCGTTACCACAGCGGGCCAGGATTTCCTCGCGTAATTGTATGAATTCTCCATGCAAAGGATGTGTTTCGACACCCTCATCATCTCTACCGTCAAGATAATTCTTTAATTTGGTATAGGCCGTTGGGTCCTTCTCTACGAAAAGCGCCTTGAAATGAACGTTATGATTGAATTTCAGCAATCCTTCTCTACATTTTTGGATGATATCCAACGAAACGGCGATCGATGTATCTTCAAGATCGTCACCTTTAGCCTGCCATGGCCCGGCAAAGCAATCAACATAGCAGATTGTCCGCTGATGCTGACCGACGATCATAAAAAGTCTTTCCAGATATGCCTCAAGGAGTTCATGTTTGAAGCGTGCTTGCTCACGCCCCTTGTAAAGTTTGGATTTCATTCTCCCCCCTTAATGTAATATATCATTACAATACGACTGTTAATGTCACACATGCAATTTGGCATACTCTTACCCACCCCTTCGATTTTCCTCAAACATCTCCACCGGCATCGAATGCCGCAACCGCCAAACTACCTTGATCGGCCGCTCACTCTCGTAACTCACCATATCCACCGGCCCCAGATAGGTAAACGGCACCGTGACGTTGTTGCGCC
>JAQUCQ010000302.1 GCA_028686145.1 Desulfuromonadaceae bacterium
ACCTCAACTGGGGAGGCGGCATGAGTTACGAAGTAAAGAACGAGCAGCTGGTTAAGTGGGTGGCGGAAGTTGCCGCACTTTGTGGGCCTGAAGCGATCCATTGGTGCGACGGATCACAGGAAGAATATGATACGCTTTGTAATCAGCTGGTAGCGAGCGGAACGTTCAAGAAGCTGAATCAGGACAAACGTCCGAACAGTTACCTGGCCTGGTCTGATCCGGGCGATGTAGCGCGAGTAGAAGACCGTACTTTCATCTGCAGTATCTCCAAGCAGGATGCCGGCCCGACTAATAACTGGATGCACCCCAAAGAGATGAAGGAAACCTTGACCAAGCTCTTCAAAGGGTGTATGCGCGGACGTACCATGTATGTCATCCCTTTCAGCATGGGACCGCTTGGTTCACCAATTGCCAAAATCGGCGTTGAAATAACAGATTCTCCCTATGTAGCTGTCAATATGCGCATTATGACCCGCATGGGTCAGGCTGTTATCGATGTCCTTGATAATGGCGAATTTGTCCCGTGCCTGCATTCAGTGGGCGCACCACTGGAGCCCGGCCAGAAAGATGTGTCGTGGCCCTGCAACAAGGAAAAGTATATTGTTCACTTTCCTGAGGAGCGTTCGATCTGGTCCTATGGTAGCGGTTACGGCGGCAATGCTCTGCTCGGCAAAAAATGCCTTGCCCTGCGTATTGCATCCAAGATTGCCAAGGATGAGGGGTGGCTTGCTGAACATATGCTTATTTTGGGAATCGAATCACCAAAGGGAGAAAAGACCTATCTGGGCGCTGCCTTCCCAAGTGCCTGTGGCAAGACCAATCTGGCGATGCTGGTTCCACCCGAAAGCTTTAATAAAAGCGGCTGGAAAATAACGACTGTCGGAGACGATATTGCTTGGATCAAACCGGGTCCGGACGGGCAATTGTACGCTATCAATCCCGAGTATGGATTCTTCGGCGTTGCTCCCGGAACATCCGCAAAAACGAACCCGAACGCCATGGCCTCCTGTGCCGCCAACACGATCTTTACCAATGTTGCCTTGACACCTGACGGTGACGTCTGGTGGGAAGGTATGACCGACGCCAAACCTCCTGTGCTGACCGACTGGCAGGGCAATCGATGGACACCTGAATGCGGAAGAAATGCTGCACATCCGAATTCCCGTTTTACCTCTCCTGCCGGCCAATGCCCTTCGATTGACCCGGAATGGGAAAACCCGAAAGGTGTGCCGATGGCAGCCTTTATCTTTGGCGGCCGTCGCAATAATGTAATTCCGCTGGTCTATCAATCATTTAACTGGAGCTTTGGTGTCTATCTGGCCGCCACCATGGGTTCCGAAACAACTGCCGCGGCAACGGGCGCCGTGGGGACCGTACGCCGCGATCCGTTTGCCATGCTGCCGTTCACCGGGTATCATGTCGCTGATTATTTTGCCCACTGGCTGCAGGTTGGGAGAACAACACCCAAACCGCCGCGTATCTTCAGCGTCAACTGGTTCCGCAAGGATGCTGTCGGCAATTTCCTCTGGCCGGGATACGGCGAGAACATGCGCATCCTGAAATGGATCGTGGAGCGCTGCAACGGTAACGCTGCGGCTGTTGAGAGTCCTCTGGGGTGGATGCCGCGGTATGAAGATCTGGACTGGACCGGCCTGGATAGTGTCAGTCGTGAGCAGTTCTATGAGCTTATGTCGGTGGACCGTGATGTCTGGAAGGAAGAAATTGTTTCGCATGAGGAGCTGTTCGTCAAGATGTACGATCGGTTGCCGAAAGAGTTCCTGCACATCCGGCAGTTGATTCTGTCCGGTTTGTGGCGATCACCGGAACATTGGGAGCAGTTTCATCCCGCAGCGGAGCAGGAATAGTTGTTCGCTGTGTCTAAACGTGAAAAGGGCGCTGCTTCTGCAGTGCCCTTTTTTAATCATCTACTTCTATTTCCCGCACTCGCAACTCCTCTCCTGAAACAATAACGACCCGGTTGCCGCCGCAGTGGGTACATGATCCATACAACTCCGTCAGCAGCGTTTCCCGGCCGCATTCCTGGCATTTTCCAGTGCCGGGAACACGGATGATAGTCAGTCGGGCTCCTTCCAGCAGGGTATCCTGACTACAGGCCTCAAAGCAGAATTCTATTGCTTCAGGCACTACGCTGCTCAAGTCACCAATTTCGACATCGACGCTGCGAATACGCCGCCCGCCCGCATGCTCCTGGCAGAGGTCGATTATCCCCTGGGTAATGGACATTTCATGCATGGTATGTAGTCTCTCTCCATTTGAGCATAGAAAAAGCCTGCAGGGTTGTTACCCTGCAGGCCTGTGCAATCCAGTAACTGGAAGGCGAATTATTTTTTTTCAGCAGGAGCAGCAGGAGCAGCAGGAGCTTCAGTAGGAGCAGCAGGTGCTGCTTTTGCTGAAGACATTGGAGCCTGAGCAGGAGCTGGTGCTTCAACAGCAGGAGCAGGAGCAGGAGCTTCTTCTTTTTTCTTGCAGCCAGCTGCAAAAACAGTAGCAAGTGCGAGTACCAGGGTCAGAGAAATCAGTTTTTTCATTGTGTGTTACCTCTTTCTTTTTTTAATTTACCATTAAAACGCAGAGCGCATGGTTTCTAAATCGACCTTGGAATATACGCAGATTATTGGGGGAGTCAAGAGTTTTTTTATGGCTATGGCATTTTATTGGTAAAGATTGCTCGCATGCCATGCTCCGCTTCGTGGACAAGCACTTCCAGATCAAGCAGGAGTGCGTCACCATCAGGCGGGCTGAGCGTGGCAGCTATATATCTGCTGCCTTCCGCAGAAGCAAAAGGAGCTTCCTCAGCGGAAACTATCGTGACGATCCTGTCAACGAGAAAGGCAAGTGAAGAGACATCCTTGTTAAGTACGATAAGCTTTCCAGGAGCGATGTTTCCTGGCAGGCAAAGAAAAAGGGCCAAGTCCATTACGGCGATGATGTCACCATGAAAACTGAGTGCACCAGTATAGTACGCAGGTGCCAGTGGTATCGGCCATGTCTGGGCCGGGTCACGGACTTCTGCAACCTGCGCCAGGTCAAGCGCAAACAGTGAACCCTGGAGTGCGAATATCAAAAACCTTCTGCCGCTGGAGGTCGGGAAAGCCATGCTATACGTGGTCGACCTGGAAGCGTTCGACAACAGTCATCAGCTCTTCTGCAAGCTGAGCAAGCTCTTTAGTTGCGAGAGCCATGTCTTGCATTGCTGCCAGCTGTTCTTCTGTCGCCGCGGAAACCTGTTCTGTCGAAGCTGCATTGTCATCAGCAACTTTTGCGATCTCATCAACCGCCGTTACCATTTTCGCCGATCCCTCCTTCTGCATCATGGAGAGGTCGGCTATACTTGAAGCCTTTCGTTCGGTATCGAGAACCGTTTTAAGTATTTCCTGAAAGGCGCTGGCCGTCACATCAATATTTTTCTTACCCTCCTTGACGCTGCGGGAACTTTCCACGATTGCTTCATGTACTTTGTGGCTTTCTTCACGCAAGGAATCAATCATATCGCTGATGTCTGTAGCAGATTGCGATGAACCGTCTGCAAGTTTACGAACTTCTTCGGCTACGACCGCAAAGCCTTTGCCGTATTCGCCAGCTCTTGCCGCCTCGATCGAGGCATTAAGTGCAAGCAGATTGGTCTGCCGGGCTATGTCCCCAATGCAGTCGGCAACCTTGCCGACTTTCTGTAGCTTGTTGTTAAACGCATCAAACTGCTGCCCGATCTGCTCCTGTTTCTCAAAAAAATCTTTCATCCTTTCCAGCGACTCATTGGCCAGTGAGCCACCATGCTGAGCGGTGAGGCTGGTTTCATGGGCGCTTTTAGCGGCTTCTCGGGCACGCGAGGAGACCAGTTCAATAGAAATGGCCATTTCCCGAATTGTTTTGGAACCATTTTCAACAAGCTCGGCCTGGGTCTCTGCACCGCGTGAAATCTGCTCAATTGCCTCGGCTACCTCTTCGGTCGAAGCGTTGATTTCCAGTGCGGTTGAATTGATCTCGCGGGCGGATTCGGTGAGTTTCCCGGAAGTGTTCTTAATGTGGCGCACCAGTTCGCGCAAGTTCTGGAGCATAAGATTTATAAGGCTTGCCAACTCATGACTTTCATCCGGAATCCGCGAGGGGCGAATCGTCACATCCGTGGTTAAATCACCACGACTAATGGATTCAGCTGAATCTGTCAGTTTTCCGATATTAGCGGTAAACCCTTTTGAAAATAACCACCCCAGAATCAGGCCGATTGTCAGGGCAACTACGTACCCTAAAATTTCGCTGATTTCTGCCGAATAGCCGAGCAGCCCTACCAGCCGGGGACTAAAGGCCACTGCAGCAACAACAACAATAAAACCGATGATAAATTTATGGCCTATGGGTATGTGCATGTTCGACCCTCCATTGATAACTA
>JAQUCQ010000303.1 GCA_028686145.1 Desulfuromonadaceae bacterium
GACACTGTAAGTAGCGTACAGCTGTTTGACACGCGCCAGATAGTCGCGTGTTTCGCGCGGCAGATGATCGGAACGTTTGTCGACGTTACCAGGCCCCCAGTTGTATGCCGCCAGGGCTGCATCAACATTACCACCATAACGCTGGAGCATATCTTTCAAGAACCGGGTACCACCCATAACATTCTGCTCCGGGTCAAATGAGTCGACCACACCAAGCGAACGCGCAGTGGCAGGCATAAGCTGCATCAACCCGCGGGCCCCAGCAGGCGAAACAGCCTGAGGGTTGAAGTTGCTCTCAGCCTTTATCACCGCTCTTATCAGTCCGGCATCAACACCATATTTGCGTGACGCCCTGGAAATAACAGGATCAAGCCAAGCTGTCTCAGTGTGGAGCGGGGAATCTTGTGCCATTGCTTGAACAGCGGCCGAAGCACCATCTGCTAATTCCCGAAGTTGTGACGATACGGGTGCAGAAGAGGTAGGCGCCGCGTCACCTCCCTCGGCAAGATTATCACGGTAGGCGTGAAGAAATGCGTTTGCTGAAGAAAATGAGAGAGGATGTGAGTTGGTTTGGCTATCTGAAGTGGAATCACCTGACAGGGCAAGAGTGTTTTGCAGCATCTGCAGGGTGAGTGATTCTGCCGCTTCCCTGGCTTTATCAGCGACGGTGAAAGAGGAAGATTCACTGCTCCCAAGAGCCTTGTCGAGTTTTTCTGCAAAGCCATTGTTCTTCTGACTGGCACTGCTGTCAGTTTTTTGTCGAAGAGGGGCAAGAGCCCCCAGTAATGACAGATTTTCAATTGGAATCGACATGAGCATTAATCCTCGCTGAAAGCCAGGTTCTTTTTCTTCAGTTTTTCTATCAGAGTGGTTCGCTTGAGATTGAGCAAAAGAGCAGCCTCTTTTTTATTCCCTCCCGAACGGGCAAGAGCCTGCATTATAAGATTATTTTCAAACTCATTTACGGCTGAATTGAGGCAGATACCCCCCTCAGGAAGCGGATTGTCTGTCGGCAGGACGTGTGTCATAACCGGCTCGGGATACGACAATTTTCCTGAATGATACTTCTCCGGCAGGTCATCCGGGACAATAAGCCCGTTTCCTTTCAGGATAACAAGGCGTTCAACCAGATTTTCAAGTTCTCTAACGTTTCCCGGCCATTCATAGGTACAGAGTATTCCAAGCGCGTCACGAGAAATCCCTTTTACCGCATGGCGTTTATCGGCATTAAAGCGTGTAAGAAACGTATGAATAAGTATTGGTATGTCTTCCCGTCGTTCGCGAAGCGGGGGTATCGTGACCGGAATAACCGAGAGCCGGTAATACAGATCCTCACGAAAGTCACGGCTGATCACCATTTCTTCCAGATTTTTATTGGTGGCAGCAACAATACGGACATCAACTTTTTGCGATTTTGATGCTCCGACCGGCTCAAACTCCCTGTTTTGGAGAACCCGCAACAATTTAACCTGTAAATTGGCCTTCATATCACCAATTTCATCCAGAAACAATGTGCCCTTGTCAGCCATCTCGAAGCGGCCGACCCGGTTAGCATAGGCTCCGGTAAAAGAACCTTTGACATGGCCGAACAATTCACTTTCCAACAGATCATCAGGAATAGCCGCACAGTTGACCGGCACAAAGTTTTTAGCACTCCTGTCACTCAGTTGATGAATAGCTTTTGCTGCAAGTTCTTTGCCGGTTCCTGATTCACCTTGTATCAGGACAGTCGCATTTGAAGCAGCCACCTTGGTAATCATTTCAAAAAGTGCCCGCATTGGCGCACTTGTGCCAATCATGGTGGTTGAGAGGATTTGATTTTGAGCTGAGCGGTCACTCTCGTACATTTTCATCGATTGATACTCACGCGCCCGCATGACAAGACTTTCCAGCTCATCCAAATTAAGCGGTTTCGGAAGCGTAAAGGCCGTCTCACTCTCAGGTAATTTCAGCTCAGTAGCCCTTGTTTCTCCATACCCGATCAGCATCATCAAAGGATTAAGCAAGGATCTTCTCTCGTTGAAATCTGGAGCTATCGACTGCAGATAGGGCAAATCGGCAATGAGAATATCAATATTGTTTTTTTGAAGTGTGTCAAAAAGAGGAGCGTCACCTTCTGCTTCGGCAATATTGTAGCCTTGATATCTTAAAAAAGCCGACACCAGGTCCCGTGTTTTCACGTCATTGTCTGCTATAAAAATAGTGCCGTTTCCACGCATGGCTGAACAAGTCCCCCTAAAAAAGTAACCGTTCTGCCATACTACATACATTAAAATAAATGTCAATAAAATGACTCGTTGAAAGTTCAATCAGATGTGACGGGTAACATGCAGTTCCAATCTTATTTTTGACTGTTTTTTATAGCATGTTGCTTGATATAGATTGATATGCATGATAAATTGCCGGCCATATCCATTCATAGGTAGCAATTATGTACCAGCTGTTTGGTGGACATCCATTTTGTTCGAGGAGATTAATTGATGCAAAATGCATTGGTGCCGGTAAAAACTGATGACACTCATGATGAACTTATCCAGCTGGTAAGCTTCAACCTTGACTTGGAAGAGTATGGAGTAGACGTACTCAAAGTTCGCGAGATCATTCGCATGCCGATTGTAACTCGCGTGCCTAACACCCCACATTATGTTGAAGGGGTGATCAACCTGCGCGGCAAGGTCGTCCCAATTATCTGCATGAGGAAAAAATTCGGCCTGATAGAACCTGAAAACGACAAACAAACCAGAATTATGGTAATGGACATGGACGGCGAACTGATGGGATTCATTGTTGACGCCGTGTCGGAGGTCATAAGAATCTCCGGCAGCGAGATCCAACCATCTCCTGCGATGGTAGCCGGTGGCATTGACCAGGAATGTATTGCCGGAGTTATTAATCAGGCCGAACGCCTGCTTGTTTTACTTAATCTGGAGAAGATGTTTTCCCGTGATGAAAAGAACTTGTTCACCGGAATGTAATGAAATTTATCTCCATTAAACTTTCAGGAGTTGCGTACCATGCCACCTATTGATTGCGAAGACCAGGAACTGCTCGACGGTTTTCTTGCCGAGACAACCGAGCTGCTCGAAAAACTTGACGATGACCTTATCGCTCTTGAAAAAGCTTCCGATGACACAGACCTGATGAACCGGATTTTCCGGTCGATTCATACCATCAAAGGTGCGTCAAGCTTTTTGGGGTTTGATTTACTGGTTAAGGTGGCCCATAAAACAGAAGATGTGTTGAACCGGCTTCGCAAGGGCGAACTCGTGGTAAACCCCGAGATTATGGATGTCATCTTAGAAGCGACTGACCTCGTCAAGCTTTTGGTAAGTGATATAAAGGCCGGCGAAATTCAGGAACGAGAAACAGAAGGAACTATCAACAAATTACTGCCGTTTCTTACTGATAGTGCCGTGGCTTCCCCGGCGGCAACCGCTGTACCGCCTCCTTCGCCAGAGCCAGTTTCTGCCCCCGGAGACGCGCCACCGGAAACTGTCACACCTGTTGTTACTGAACCGGCGGCAGCTCCCGATTCATCATCAGTTCCATCCCCTGCAGCTCCATCGGTTCCCGCCACAAAACCGGCTGCCGATGCCGCCCCCAAGAAAGCCCCGGCACCTCCCAAGCCCACCGATGGCAAAGGAGATGACCTCTCTGACAACACTACGGTCAGAGTTGATGTAAAACGGCTGGACGATCTGATGAATCAGGTCGGCGAGCTGGTACTTGAGCGCAATCGTATGATTCAAATTAACCAGGACCTGCAACAGAGTGATGTGAATCGCACCGACTTTAACGAGGAATTCGGCAAACTCACAAAACGTATGAGTTTTGTCACCTCCGAATTGCAGATGCAGGTTCTCAAGATGCGTATGATACCGGTTGAGAAGGTCTTTAAAAAGTTTCCCCGCATCGTTCGCAGCATGTCCCGCGATTTGGGTAAAGAAGTTGAACTGCAAATCGTCGGTGAAGAAACCGAGCTGGACCGTTCTGTTGTTGACGAAATAGGCGATCCGTTGATCCACCTGATCCGTAATGCCATGGATCACGGGCTTGAAACCCCTGATGAACGACTCGCTGCCGGGAAATCGCGCGGCGGCACCCTCGTGTTGGCAGCCGTGCATGAGGGCAACCAGATTATCATCAGCATCAAAGATGATGGACGTGGAATAGATACAGAGCGGGTTGGGCGTAAAGCAATTGAAAAGGGACTTATTACTGAAGAGCAATTTGCCGCCATGGGCCAACGCGAGGTTTTTGACCTGCTGTTTCTGCCCGGATTTTCGACAAAAGAAAAAACAACCGATCTTTCCGGTCGCGGCGTTGGCATGGATGTCGTCAAGACCAACATCAAAAAACTGAACGGTCTGATCGAGATCAAGAGCACCAAAGAGCTTGGATCC
>JAQUCQ010000304.1 GCA_028686145.1 Desulfuromonadaceae bacterium
TAACCATCAAATTATCAAATTCCACCAACGTAATCTTCATTCCAAGCGATTCAAGAGTGGCCTTATTGCTTCTAGGCATAAACAAGGAAAAGCACTTGAAGTTTGCACGTGACCCGAATGGTGGACTAAGCGCAATACTACAAGTTGACGGTGTTCAAATCGAAGGGCATTTAAGAATAGATTGAGAAACGCCTAACCACGTCGTTAGACGCCGCCCCAAAAGACGGGCGGGTCAACGCCGACCCCGTTGGCCCCCGGACTTCTTACTAAATCTCCCCCTTGAAGGTCAAATTATGACGATCAACCTACATCCAGACGCATCAAAAAATTTCAATAATAAAGCAAATGCACTCTTGCTAGAGCTCACTTCTGTTCCCAAAACACAACACAACATGGCTGAAAGCACTTCCAAACCGGATATCTTCATCTCCGCCCATCTTTCTGAGAAAGACGTAATAGGTGAGATCGAATCAAGCCAAGTTGATGGTTTTGGGAACGAGGTGAGTAAATATTTTGATGCTGGAGATCTCCTAATAGGCCTTAAAGAAGATGGCTACCTGAAATTAAAGCGTCTCGCTGAAGATATGCAAAGGACAAAAGCTCTTATAGATAGCGTAAGTATCACTTTTCTAACCAAAAATATTTTTGACTGGATGAGAAAAAAATATAAAAATTCTACACCTCTAAGCATGTCCGAGTATGTGCTCAAAAAGTGCGAAGAAGGCATAAGCGAACTTGAAGTCTGGGTACCCGTAGCCCAGCTTCATATCCAATCTGAAATCAAGCTCGGCAAAATAATATTTAAAACAATCACGAGAGATTTGATTGATTCATGGACAGCAGAATATAAATCCAAAAATCCCGAACATGTAGTTAACATCGAGAGGTATTTCAATGAAAAACGCAAAAAAATACAGGGATACGCCACCGCCACAATTAAATTATGTGCCGAACCTAACAGAGCGTGGGAGATAGCTAGAGAAGAATCAGAAAAGGCCATCAGCCTATTAAGAGTATTTTCGCCAGCTTGCTTTATCCCTCAGGCTGTCTCTTACTGTACAATGTTTGGTCAACAAAACATTCAATCCAAACTATATTTAACATTTACCAAGGATCAACGCCCTGCAATTGTGGAGGGTTTTTCCTCATTAGAGGTCCAATTGTGGCAATTGGACAATGCCCTCCTCGCAGAAATAATGCCATGCTTGATATTGCTTGATGGTGTTTTAATAAAAGACAATAAGACCTCTTTTCAAGATACTTCCTTGGATGCTCTTTCATTATATTCAAAAAGTGCCTTGTTTAAAACAGTTGAAGATAAACTAATATACATCTTAATCGCCTTGGAATACATGCTTCTTAAAAATGAAAATGAACCCATAATGCAAAACATCGGTGAGAGAATTGCCTTTTTCATTACCACTAATTCAGTTGAAAGAAAACGAATCGTAGAGAGGACTAAGACTATTTATTCTCTTAGGTCAAGATTTATTCACCACGGCCAAAGTATAGACGACATTCAAAAATTACAAGACTTCATGTCTGACGCTTGGCGATTTTTCCAAACCTTAATGTTAAACATAAACAGATTTAAAACAAAAGAAGAGTTCCTAACTAAGATTGAGGAAGTGAAGTTTTCATAATTCACGACTTATTCATTGATCTCTGATGAATAAGATCCCAGAGGTGTCGCGTCTTCACTATTCATTTTTATGAAGAATGAAGACCTGACACTGTAAGGTTTTATGTTGACATGAAACAAAAATAAAGCGCGAGAGTCCAACCAGACAGAAGCAGCGGCCAAAAACCGCCGCTGTTCTGCCAAACCGTTGGGCGACAAAAAGGGAATAATGATTCAGCTAATTCACTTAGAAATTGCGGGTTTCCTTGGGGTGTTAGTGCTTGGGGTTATATGGGCCGCCACCTCAAACGGCAATTTGGAGCCATATACTCTGCTTTGTGGGCTTATCGGCGTCGCATCGGAACTCGTGAGGCGCTACAACAAGAGAAAGCCGCAAGGGCGCTTCGAATCAAATGCAGAGCGAATTCAACACAGAGAGAAACTGAGGAAAGACTTTGAAGAAGAAATTTACAAGTGTCGTGCAAAAAATCTCCGCCAGGACGTAATAGTTCGGCATGTTGACCGCGTCGACAATTATCCAAACACCGATGAAGATGAAAAAGGAATTTCGGCATGGTTCCGTGTAGCTTTGCTAGACACATATGAACGAGGGATCATTTTAGGTTTGAGATATGGTGGGCTGGTTGAATGTGAAGGAGGCTATCGCTTCGCTGATTGGGTAAATGGAGAAGAGGCAGATATTAGAGTCATATTGATGGGTGATGTCCCCTATGATTCGATTGAGGCAGTAAATATGGATGGGGATAAGTACTATTACTTCCCGCACATTTACTGCCATTTTGATTTTAATGGTGAGCCATACGAGCGTCTTTGGTTTTGCGAAAAGATCGATGAGCCGCATGGACACCCGTACTTTAAGCACATCGCAGATTATAAGGATGTTATTTCAAACAACCCTGAAGATACATTGAGCTTTGCGTAGTTGCGGGGCGGGAAAGCAGAAGGCCCAACACGGTGCTGGTGCGGTCAAGCCGCACAGCACCCACCCCGTTGAACAATAGGCGAATATAAATTCAAAAGGATTATTATGAAAAGAGTTGGCTTCATAACAGATGATATCGCAATTGAAGAACCTATATCTCGGATATTAAGCGAGTTCGATGGACAAGGAGAAATTCGCGTCGAGACCATAAATAGGCTCAATCCAGAACTACCGACGATAAATAAAATTCAATCATTATTAGAGATGTGCGACGTAATTGTGTTCTACATATCGAGAGGTAATCCCAATATCTACTATGAAATTGGCTTGGCGCAAGGGTCAAAGAAGAACGTAATTATTATTGCCAAGTCACACAATCAAATACCATTCGATCTTTCGTACCAAAAATGCATTATTACGGAAGGTAAAGGTTTTGAGCATGTCGCATATGAAATCTTTCGCGCAATAGATAGAGGGGCGAAAGTAGACTTCAATCATCGATCGTTTTCACTAGATTCGCAAAACATCTATGACTCATATTTTAATAATTACGCACCGGAATTAAAATACCGAGATCTCTACGCTGTTAGTGGGCCAAAAAGACATAAATTATTTGAGCAATGGTTTTTGGATTTGGCAAAAAATGTAAACCAATGGCAAGTAATAGAAGCCGAAAATAATCATGCGCGTGACTCTTTTGATTTTATGTTATGGAATTCTGCAGACGACCCAGAGTTGCAAGCACTTGGGAATCCAATTCCAGTTGAACTTAAAGCGCTGAATTCTATGAATTCTAGCCAATGGCATCATTTAGCTGAGAAAATCAAGAAACAAGGTTTGCGAAGTCTAGTTCTATTAACAACAGCAAAAAACAGAATAAATTCGGCTACATTTGCTAATAAGTTAAAGCAAGAATATGGAATATTGATAGTTGCTTTAGATAGAGATGACTTAATTGAAATTGAAACACCAAAAGACCTCTATTTTGCACTTAAACAGCAGCTACTAAATATCATGTACAGGGGGGGCTAATGTTTGATGCAGCCACCTTTGCCACTCATATTGGCGCAGTTGATAATGCAGTTACAAACCAAGAAAAAGGGAATTCTCTTGAAGATCTTTCAAGATATTTATTTAATTGTATTGACGGTATTGAGGTTAGGGAAACAAACATTAATGGTCCTGCAGAAGAGGTAGACTTACTCCTGTGGAATGCAAAAACAGCTGGGGTGTTTGAACCTTGGGATAACCTGATATCAGTAGAGTGCAAAAATTGGTCGAGACCCGCAGGTGCTCATTTAATAGACAACTTCGCAGCAAAAATAAGGTTAAAGCACCTTACTACTGGAATCTTCATTGCTACCTGCGGAGTTACAGGCGATTTTGTTAATGGTGACGATCAAAACAGAGGTGCCGTATATCGTCTGCATGAGCATTTAACAAGAGACGGAATAAGAATAGTGGTTATTAGAATGGACGACCTGAGAGTGTTGACTGAAATTAATGCTTTTTTAGAGCTAGTCAAAGATCGTTTTTGTAAAATTTATATGCACCGAGTGTTTTAATGAAGAAATACCGTATAAACTCTTTTAAACAGAGTAGAAAAACCCACGACGTGAGCACCAAATTTCAACCAGAAAGTTAGACCCGCCAAAAAACAAAAGCTGGCGGGTCAACTTCATGCCCGTTGGCTAAAATAAAGGAAATTATGACTTTCGAATTACATGTAATGAAGAAGCGCCGAGAGATTCTTGACGCAGCCGAACTGATGAAAGTTGAGGCAGCAGGAATGCAGTTATCAAAATTCACGAAAGTACTCATAGTGAGC
>JAQUCQ010000305.1 GCA_028686145.1 Desulfuromonadaceae bacterium
GTAATTCTCCCGTGCCTGAGCGTAAAGGGCTTTGTCGATCTTTTTACCGGACGCCTCGACCTTATTCGCCATTTCGAAAAGCTTGACGTCGGTTGCCGTTGCGTAGCCCGCCTGTAGATACGCAGTCATGGTGTTATCCTGAATAGCAAAGATCTTATCGCGGAGCACTTGCGGTGTCTCGGTATGGCAGGAGGCACACGCGATCAGATCATTTTTCAGCGGACTCATGATTCTGTGGTCCGAGATTTTCTGGCCATCCCTTGTAATAATCGGCATGTGGCAATCAGCACAGCTTACGCCGTTGACCCAATGCGGGCTGTTGTTGGAGAAGAGCTCGTACTCAGGGTGGCGAATGAATCCCAACTTAAAGCCCGTCACACTCTGTGTCCACTCGGCATTGGCAGGAGATTTCTTAATATCGGCTATTATATTTTCAATGCTTATGTTACCGACTTTGCTGCCCTGCCAAGGAAAGACAACATCCGTAGAATGCATCTCTTTGTCCTTGGGGATCATGTAGCTGACATGGCACTGGGCACAAACCAATGTCCGTTTTTCCTGCGTAGTAAGCTTTGTTTCATCCACACCAATCTTCTTAAGAGCCTTTCCCAGCGTGAAATCACGGGATATTTTGAGAGTCATTCCCCTGTTGTCGTGACAGTCAATACAGGCGACGCCGAGAGTCTGCTGATCCTTCGGGAGTTTTGCCAGCACTTCTTTGTATGGAGTTGAGAAATAGGCTTTCCCCATCTGTTTCTCAAGCATTGGCGCATAGGGTGTCTTGCAGGTCAGGCATGAACCCCCTGCTTTAACTCGGCCGGGATCAACCTCTAGCTGATCCTGAATCATGAAGTAGTGTCCACGCGGTTCACGGTACTCTGAACCAAAGCCCCATCCGTTGTATAGCAACGCCAGAAACGGGTATTCGTCGAGTTTATCACGCCGGTCCTCGCCAACATCGTAGCCCTTCTTGTACTTACTCTTGCCGGCCGGGGTTGGTTCACCTGTCTGGCGCCAGAGTTTATATTGGAGCGGATATACTTTACCCCACACGGCCGGGTCAACTGTGCCGTCTTCTATTGCGACCGTCTTGATGGGTTCCACTTTCATCGGTGAGCAACCCGCCCAGATTGACGTGGCTGTCAAAATAGCCAGCACGGCACATCTTTTTGCGTAGATCATAAACATGTCTTTTCTCCTTTGGTTGATTTGTTCGAGTAGTGTGACAATTTAGTCAATTTGAGGTGTCTACGGTTCAACAGGGCATCTCAGCGTTCTTTCGAGAATAATACCACCAGGTCATGATGATGCAGGTTATGTAAAAGAAGACAAAGCCGTACAATGCGGCTTGCGGTCCTCCGGTCGCGGAAATTGAAGTACCGAAACCCTTGGGTATGAAGAAGGCTCCATATGCAGCAAAAGCAGAGGTAAATCCAAGCACTGCCGCCGCCTCCTTACCGGCATCCTTGACAGCTTGTTCCTGAGCTTCGGCACCCTTGCCCTGCGCTTCATGCTGTCGCTCGGTGAGAAAGATAACTGGAATCATACGGAAGGTGGAACCGTTGCCAATTCCGGTTGTGAAGAACAGAATGATGAACAGGGCGAGGAAACCCCAAAAATTGCCCCCAACGCCCCCATGCGGCAGGTAGAAGAGCACGCCGAAGACCGATGTCCCCATGACGACAAAGTTCCAGAAAGTTACCCGCGCACCACCCAGCTTGTCTGCCATCCAGCCTCCAAGCGGCCTGGCCAGCGCACCGACAAGGGGACCAAGAAAAGCGTACTGCGTGGGGTTTTCAGTCGGAAACTGAGACTTGATTAGGAGCGGCAGACCTGCAGAGTAGCCGATGAAGGAACCGAACGTCCCGAGGTAGAGCCAACACATGATCCAATTGTGTCTGCGTTTGAATATGATCGATTGTTCCTTGAAAGATGCCTTGGCGCTGGCGATGTCATTCATCCCGAACCATGCCGCTAAAGTGGAGACAATAATCATCGGCACCCAGACAAAACCGGCATTTTGCAGCCAGATAGATGTGGTTACCCCCTTGACCACGCATAGCTGCGGGTCGCCACACAGTGCGCTGAACATGCCGGTGGTTATCACCAGTGGCACAAGGAACTGCATGGCGCTAACACCCAGGTTTCCCAAGCCGGCGTTCAGACCCAATGCGGTTCCTTTTTGCGCCTTGGGATAGAAAAAACTGATATTTGCCATGCTCGACGCGAAGTTCCCCCCGCCAAAACCGCACAACAGAGCTAGGGTCAGCATGGTGGTATAGCTGGTGTTAGGATCACGCACGGCAAAACCGATGCCAATGGCTGGGATCAGGAGTGAAGCCGTGCTGATGGCAGTCCATTTCCGACCACCAAAAATTGGGACCATGAAGGAGTAGAAAATTCGTAGTGTCGCACCCGTAAGCCCGGGTAGAGCCGCCAGCCAGAACAGCTTGTTGGGATCGAATTTAAAACCGATGGCTGTCAGATTGACCACAACCACACTCCAGACCATCCAGACCGCGAAAGCAAGAAACAGGGCAGGAATGGATATCCACAAGTTGCGGGCAGCAATCTTTTTCCCTTCCCTCTCCCAGAACTCCTTATCCTCCGGGTTCCAAGTCGTCAGTACACGAGATGACATTATTGTCTCCTTGATGTATGTAAGTTGTGCCGGTAATGCCTTGACGGCTATTCACTCCCCCTTGACCGCCAGCGATACAGAATCGGCGGGTCTTTCAAGAAGTCAAACGGGACATACAGCAGATGCACCAGCTTGGTGAACGGCAGCAGCGCCACGATCAGAAAAGCGCCGGCAGCATGCAGCTTGAAGACCAACGGGAAATCGGTCATGTACTCAATCTGCGGGTTGAATAACAGTAGCGACCAAAAATAGGGAACTGCCGTGTACAGGTACCACTGGGAGCCCCAACGCATGAAAGATGCGACGTAAACGCCTGTCAGGACCTGGGCGAGCAGGAGGTAAAGCACTATCCAGTCCGAGGCGAATGTCACCCGCTTCAAGATTGGTGTATTGACGCGGCGCAGCAGCAGTACCAGACACCCAAAAACGGCGAAAAACCCCAATGCGAGACCTATACTCTCGATAACGACCAGGTTGTTCTGGTTTCCGAGCAGCGCTTTCATCGGGCCCGGGGCAACAACGCCCATAAAGTGGGCTGCCAGCACCGGAATGATGCCGTAGTGCCACGGATTAATGCCCCAGAAAAGGGTCTTGCGCTCCAGAAATTGAGTGGAATAGGCCGACCAGGTCAGGCGGTTGCTGAAGAAGCGGTAAGGTGTCACGAAAAGAATCAGCGTCAAAGCGGCGTAGGGCATAACGATGAAGATAAAGCTGTTTAACATGATGGCACCTCCTTACAGTCTTCAGCGCAAAGCAGTCGGGCCGTTTCAACCAGCACCTTCCAGTGAGAATCCTGCCGTCCGGCGAACGCGGCATTATACCGTTCCACTCCCGGCAACACGCATTCGGCGATGAATGGCTGTCTCGTTCTGTGTTCATCCTGGCGAGCCAGATGAGCCAGAAAACCGAGTACCACCGATAGATGGTCGGGAAGCTCGGCCGCGACGGGGGTATATCCGTACCGCTCAAACTCCTGTTTCAGCATGATCATGTAGCCGCCCTTCTTCTGATTGTCGCCGAAGAGGTGGTGCCCCAGATAGGGGGAGGTGGCCGGATTGAAATCAAAGGTTGCAACGTACTCTTCCTGTAACCCAGCCAGAGATGAGGCTTCAGCAAACCCGGCAAAGACAGAAATGGAGCTGTCCAGTTGCAGCTTGGTCAAGAAAGAGCTGACAAGTTCATAATCGGTTTGCAGTTGCAGTTTTTCCGTCGGGTAGTCGAGTAGCCGGGCAAGCGCATCGTAGCTGGCGGCAATTGTCATTTCGGCCCCCTTGTCTTCTTCTGGATACCGAATCCGCCAGCACCCTTACGCTGGCCGGAATCCAGTTCTTCCCGCTGTTGGGTCGGAATGACGTTCCGCTCACGGTATGGGGCGATGGTGAAGAGACGATAGAGACGATTTACCCCCGCTTCGTCCAGCCCCGCATTTTTAAGGATAGACTCTTCGATCGGTTGGCCGAGGTTTCCAGCGCGTTTGAAGAGCCTCAGGGCGATCTGTTTTCGCAATATATCGGTGATGATTTCTTGGTTGCCGCCGGAGAGTATGCTGGCCAGGAAGCTGATCGGTGCTCTCATCTTTTCGAACAGTGGGAACGTGCCATGGTCGGCCAGTTGATGGAGATCGCCACCGCTGGAAATAACCGGGGAGAGCGAGGGGATGTATGAATGAAATTTGATTTAAATGATAATGGTGAATTAGCATATACAAAAGAAGCAGCTCATAGTAGAAATAGAATTTTACACGCA
>JAQUCQ010000306.1 GCA_028686145.1 Desulfuromonadaceae bacterium
CCATGAGGGTTAACAATACTGTCTTCTCCAATCGCTACGGCGTTATCCAGTGATGCCCCCTTGGCCAAACCCGCTTTGCGAATCGCTTCGAGCTCTTCAAGAAAACCGAACGTACGGGAATTGATAATCGAAAACGCATTCTCAACGTCAGTAACCCGCTTTTTCTGCTTTCCGACTGGAGCCCGAAATTCGATGGACATAGTGATATCCAGAGTATTGAGCGGTTTTACCCGCACGTATGCATCATCTCTGGTAACCTCAATCGGGCGGAGTACTTTCAAATACACACCGGACTCAGGAAACTCATACACCCCTGCCTTCCACATACCTTGGTAGAACTCCCAGGCCGAGCCATCCATTATCGGCACTTCTGGACCGTCAATATAAACCAGACAGTTCGTAATGCCGGAAAAATAGAGCGCCGCCATCAGGTGTTCAATTGTCGCAACGGAAACTCCATCACGGCAAATCTGGGTGGAGAGTCGCGTGTCACCGACCATGTCATAACGGGCAGGAATAAGTTGCCCATTGTGCACAAAAGCGATGCCAAATTCGCGGCGGGGAAGAAATTCCAATGTTACTTCCCGACCACTGTGCAGGCCGATGCCGGAAACTTTAAAAATACGATTTATTGTTGTTTGCCGTTTTATCATATGTGGAAATATGTCAGATTTTCTGCAGGGCGTCAAGGAGCATAGGCATCTCCATTTTCATTGATTCCTAGTATTTTAGCCGATGATCTTGTTTTTGAGCTCTGTATATTCTGCAGCAAGAACATCATATTTTCGTTCCAGTTCGCGAATCTGGTCGAACAGGCAGGCAATCGCCTTTGCTTCTGGGTCAGGCAACTGCCCATGCTGCAGATCTGCCCGACCATCCTCTTTTTTTTCAGCCATAACCATTCTTCCAGGGATTCCAACAACCGTGGCATTATCCGGAACTTCTTTTACAACGACAGAATTGGAGCCAATTTTTGCGCCTTTACCAACAGTAAACGGCCCCAATACTTTAGCACCGGAACCGATCACTACGTTATCAAGCAGAGTCGGATGTCGTTTGACCTTATCCCAGGTAACCCCCCCCAGGGTTACACCGTGATACAGTGTCACGTTATCACCAATCTCAGCCGTCTCTCCAATAACAACCCCCATACCATGATCAATAAAAAACTTCTTGCCGATCTTAGCCCCGGGATGTATTTCAATTCCGGTAAAGAATCGTCCGAGATGGGACGTGAATCGTCCAGCAAAAAAGAACTCGTGAATCCAGAACCAATGTGCGATACGATAGAACCAAAGCGCATGAAGTCCCGGATAACAGAAAATTATTTCCAGCATGCTTCGCGCGGCTGGGTCACGTTCAAAAACTGAATTAATGTCTTCACGAAGATTTTTAAACATATTTCCGACCTCTTAATATATCAAATAATGATTTTCAGAGGTAACACACTGTTTGTAAAGCTGTCAAATTCATTTAATTTTACAGAAGAACTTCCTGCTCGACAAAAAGGTTGTTTATTCTTATAACGGACAAGTCAAACTAACTTTCACTGTTTTGGAGTTTATATGGATTCATTAACCCTATCCGCCCCTGCTAAAATAAATTATCTGCTCGATGTCATAGGAAAACGACCTGATGGGTATCATGATCTCCGCATGATCATGCAGCGAGTAAATCTTTGTGACGAAATCATTTTAACCGCAACAAACACCCCCGTCATTAACGTCTCCTGCAACTCGAAAGGAGCTCCTGAAGGTCCTGAAAATATTGCCTGGAAAGCAGCACATGCGCTACTTGGCCTTGCAAAGCCCGGTTACGGTGTAAATATTGAAATCATAAAAAAAATCCCTGTCGCTGCAGGACTTGGCGGGGGTAGCAGTGATGCTGCATCGGTACTGATGGGAATGAATGAACTTCTGAAACTGGAGCTTCCTATGCAGAAGCTTATGAATATCGGCACTAAACTTGGTGCCGACGTACCATTTTTTATTTTTCAGCAGACAGCACTTGCAGAAGGAATAGGTGATTTGCTTACCCCCCTGCCTGAAATGCCTAACTGCTGGATATTGCTTGTCAACCCGGGTGTCCATGTTTCAACTTCTTGGGTTTATCAATCTTTACAGTTGACAAGTAACAGAAAGCTGAATAAACTGCCGAAGTTTTTCGAGTCAATTGATCGAATTGTTTCAGTGCTGTCCAATGATCTCGAATCGGTAACTATTCCGGCATTTCCGGTTATTGCCGAAATCAAGTCCCGCCTGATGAGTATGGGTGCGGTTGGAAGTATGATGTCAGGTAGTGGACCGACGGTTTTTGGTGTTTTTAAAAGTTTTACAACAGCTGAAACAGCACGGCATGAACTAACGAAAGACACAGACTGGTTTGCAGCAACAGTCGAAACACTTTGATTCTACGTAATATCTAGTATTGGGGCGTCGCCAAGCGGTAAGGCACCGGATTTTGATTCCGGCATTCCCAGGTTCGATCCCTGGCGCCCCAGCCATAATACAAGCGGGTTCACAGAATTTGTGAAACCCGCTTTTTTTTATGTTTATTCGAGGGAATTTCTGTCAGGTATTCACTTTACTTGAAGATCTGGATTTATTGCCAATAGCATCTTTCATGACATCTGATGGTGATACTGAAATATTTATGGTTCACTAGTTGAGCTTCTTCATTTCCAATGTATATTTAATTGTGAGATAATGTTGCCTAACAGGAAGTTACAGGTTTTCTTCAGAGGAGGTGACTCACATGGAGAGCCAGAAGAGACTGCATTCCAGAACAAAATATTATACATACTGTCTCGTTATTTGCCGTGACGGTAATACCTATGATGCTCTGCTCGGTGATCTGTCACTCGGTGGAGCCTTGGTAAGGATAAACAATGATACTCACTTACAGGTTGGTGACTTGTGTGAATTGATGTTAAGTGATAAGCCAGCATTATTTCCTTTAAAGCGCACCGGTAAAATCGTAAGGTTTGAGTCTCAAAATTACATAGGGGTTAGTTTTTTATCTTGAGGGAGGAAAATCTTATGGATAATCGAAGATTATATACCAGAGTCGAATGTGATTCAGAGTGCATCCTAATGGAAATTGATGGCGATGCTTATAGTGTATTGCTAGAGGATCTTTCTCTTGGAGGTGCATTGATTACCATGAAAAATGGTATCCCTAGCCTACACGTTGGTGATGCATGCAGCTTGATGTTATGTAGCGATCCAGGTTCATGTCCTACAAAACATTTCTGTCGGGTCGTCAGGCATGGCTCAGCGAACATAGGAGTTACTTTTCTCACAACGAGAGATCAATAATTTCCTCTTAAAGTCTGGAGTTGCAGCCAAGCAAGAATATTTCATTCCATTCTACATTCTTGCTGCTATTTAGACCTTTATTGCACTGCTTGTGGTCTTTTCTATGCATTAAAATCCATCTGACTTTTTACCATAACAAATAGACAAACAGTTACCTTTCTCTACTCGATCAATAACGAGTCAGCTCGATAGGAGGCAAAAAAGTGATAACTGATTATCAAATAGTCTACGGACATGAAATTTGGGTTTTACAAACCAAGGTGAGAGAATTGCTGGTTGATGGATGGCAACCATTCAACCAATTACAAATGTCCATGCCAGTACAAGATAACAAGATTACTCCATGTTTTGCACAGGTTATGGTAAAAGTAGATTGAAGCGCATCTTGATATCTAACATTAGTTATTTTATGGACATGTTGCTTCATAAAGCATGCTGACGCATGGCACGATAAATACGATTTTTGTGCACTTAAGTTTAGTAACCGGTATATTACACTTCATAGTTATTAATAGCGATATAGCAAGGATCCGGCAGCGTGTTGATAAACCTCGTTTCAATTCACCCCTACCCTTCTCCACAATCAATCCCTTTGGCAAACGCCTTTCTTAAGGCATATGCAATTAACAGCGCTGTGCAAATCAATTTGATTGACTATTTTCTGGAGGATGACGCCGCCGCCTGCGCACTTGCACTTACCGCCCCCGCCCCCGTCGCAGTCGGTTTTTCAATGTATGTATGGAATCATAATCTTATCTGTGAAATTGCTGCCCTACTACGGCGCAATCAGCCTGATATCAAACTATTCTGCGGAGGACCGGAAGTCACCGCTGATCCTAAATCAGTATTAAATTTGGGGATCTTTGACTTCGTTATTACCGGCGAAGGAGAAGTTCCTTTTTTATCACTATGCCAAACACTGAAAGAGAGTGGGGATTATTCAGAGATACCTGGGGTATTACTCCCCGATTCTTCCATACTTCCTCCCCCTCCCCCAGTAACAAACCTTGATACGATACCATCTCCTTACTTGACGGGGGTAATTGACACACATTCTAATCCCGCAATT
>JAQUCQ010000024.1 GCA_028686145.1 Desulfuromonadaceae bacterium
ATAAATATGTTCAAATTATGAATGAAAAAAGAGATAATATGATAAAATCTGAAGGCTGCGTGACAAAACTGAACCGAAGCCGTTGGACCGTGATTTGAAACAGTTCGGCTATGATTTTTTCAAGAACAGCCTCCAACTGACGAGCGCCATCGATGCGATGCCGGCGGGATCGAATTACCTGCTCGGGCCGGGTGACGTGCTGAATCTGAATGTCTGGGGAGCGGTTAATTTCCGTTATGAATTGACGGTTGACCGGACCGGCGAACTGATGATCCCCAAGGTCGGTGTGGTGCGGGTCTGGGGACTTCCCTTTGACAAAGCGCAGGCGGCGGTGAAGGAGGCAATCAGTCATTATTACCGCAATTTTGAGATGAGCCTGACGCTGGGCAGGCTGCGCAGCATCCAGGTCTATGTGGTGGGTGAAGTCGAGGCGCCCGGCAATTATCCGGTCAGCTCACTGGCCACAGTTATCAATGCCTTGGCGGCTGCCGGTGGGCCGTCGTACAACGGGTCGCTGCGGAAGGTAAAGGTGACACGCAACGGCCAACCGCCGACGACGGTCGACCTGTATGACATGCTGCTGTCAGGCGACCGCAACAAGGACGTCCAGCTGCAAAACGGCGATACGATTTTTGTGCCGGTGATCGGCCCGGTCGTAGCGGTGGCCGGTGAGGTGCGCCGCCCCGCAATCTATGAAATGAACGGCCGGACGACTCTTGCGGATGCATTGAAAATGGCCGGCGGTGTGGCGGCCAGCGGCTCGCTGGGACGGATCCAGGTTGAACGCCTCGAAAACAACAGTGCCCGTATCGCCCTGGATATTGTTCCGAAAGGCGGCACTATGGAGGCCGAACTGGGGAATGTGGAATTGAAGGATCGCGACATGGTGAAGGTCTTTCCGGTGCAGGCGGCGGTGCGGCAGGTTGTGGTGCTGAAGGGGAACGTTCAGCAGACGGGGGAGTACCAGTTCCGTCCCGGAATGCGCCTGACCGATCTGATTCCATCGACGCAGGCGTTGTTGCCCGAGTCGTACCTGGATTCGGTCGAGATTACCCGGTTGTCTCCACCCGACTATCGGCGGGAGCTGATTACCGTCAGCCTGCGGCGCGCGCTGGCCGGCAATCAGGCCGATAATCTGCTGCTGCAGGAACAGGATACGGTCAAGGTTTTCTCGCGCTGGGAGATGGAGGAAAAGCCGCGGGTGGCGGTCAACGGCGCTGTCGTCAATCCCGGCACCTATGATTTTTACCCCGGCATGTCGGTGCGCGATCTGGTGACCGCCGCCGGGAGCGCCAAGCGTAATGCGGTTCTTGATGACGCCGAGCTGAGCCGGATTGTCATTAGCGGAGACAGGGCGCAGTCGACCAGGCTGCAGTTGAATCTCGGCAAGGCGTTGGCAGGCGATCCGGCGAACAACCTGCCGCTGCAGATAGATGACGTCTTGATCGTGCGGGGCGTTACCGATTGGCAGGATTCGACGGACAAGTTTGTGACACTAAAGGGCGAGGTGCGTTTCCCCGGCGTTTATTCAGTGGCTCGCGGTGAAAAGCTGAGCTCGGTGATTGTCAGGGCAGGCGGCTATACGGAGAAGGCTTATCTGCGCGGGGCCAAATTTACACGCCGCTCGGTGCAGGAGTCACAGCAGAAACGGATGGATGAGATCGTGCGCAAGTCCGAAAAGGATATTATGCAAAAAGAGGCGGCTCTGGCATCAGTCTCGTCATCAAAGGAAGAATTGGAAGCAACCAAGGCGGCTCTTGACAGCTTGTTGAAGAGTGTGCAGCAGATGAAGAGCCTCAAGGCGGAAGGACGGGTGGTAATGCACCTGTCGTCTGTCGATGAACTAAAGAAGAGCAACTATGATCTGGTGCTGGAGGGGGGCGATCAGCTGGAGATTCCACCACGTCCTGGCGTCGTAAGTGTCCTCGGACAAGTCTATAACCCGACCTCCTTTGTCTATCTGCCCGGGCAGGATGTTGACAGCTATCTCCAAAAGGCGGGTGGACCGGTCAACGATGCCGAATCATCCGAAATGTATATCATCCGGATGGATGGCACTGTTTTCAGCCGTCAGCAATCATCGTTCGGCATCCACTGGAGCGATGAAGGGAACCACTGGAGTGTTGGCAGTTTCCTGTCGTCATCTCTTGAGGCGGGCGATACCCTGGTGGTGCCGCAAAAACTGGAGCGGATTTCCTGGATGCGGGAGATCAAGGATATAACCCAGATACTGGCAAATGTCGCCTTGACTGCCGGTACTGTCTTGATTGGTCTGAAATAGGGGGGAATATGAGTGAGACCACGGCTATTCGCCCTGAAATAGAAGCAGAGGAAGAGATCAACCTGCTGGAGCTGCTGCGGGTTATTGTCCGCAACCTGCCGTTAATTGCCAAGATCACCGGAACGGTTGCGCTGCTCTCGATTGTGGTGTCGCTGACCATGAAAAACATCTACACCGCCAAAGCAACCCTGCTGCCGCCGCAGAAGGATTCCGGCGGCGGTGCTGCGGCGCTGCTCGCCTCGATGGGGGGCGGACTGGCCGGACTGGCCGGGGGGTTGGGTGGAGGTGGCACGACTGGCCTGTACCTGGAAATCCTCAAAAGCCGTTCGGTGGCAGATGCCGTCATCAAACGGCTTGACCTGCAAAAAGAGCTGAAAGCGAAAAATGGCGAGGATACCCGTAAGAAATTGGAAGGACTGGTCAAATTTCAGGCCGGTAAGGATGGTTTCATCACCGTTAGTGCTGACTACACGGATCCGGTCAAGGCGGCGCTGCTGGCCAATACCTTCGTTGACGAGCTCCAGAATAAAAGCCTATCACTGAACCTGTCCAAGGCCGGTACTGAACGGAATTTTCTTGAAAAACGCCTGGTCGTGGTCAAGCGGGATTTGAAAAATGCCGAAGATGAGATGAAGAACTTCCAGGAAAAGAACAAGACCATCAAGGCTGACAGCCAGGCCGCGGCAGCTATTGAAGGGATCGCACGAGTGCGTGCGGAGATGGTCTCCAAAGAGGTCCAGCTGGCGGCGCTGAGAAACTCCATGACCGACGAAAGCCCGGAAGTCAGCACCCTGCTGGCGGGGATCGCGGGGCTGCGCAGACAGCTGAACAGCATGAGCGGTACCGGTGTGAGTGGGGTGATCCCGTCGGTCGGCAACGCTCCTACGATCGAGATGGAGTATATTCGCCGTCTGCGTGAGCTGAAGACCCAGGAAGCGCTGTTTGAACAGTTGACCAAGCAGTTCGAGTTGGCCAAAATCAACGAAGCCCGCGATTCGTCGTCGTTGCAGGTGCTTGATGACGCCGTGGTGCCGCTGCACAAAAGTAAACCCAAGCGGGCGTTGATTGTGATCCTTGCAACGGTGACGGCTTTTTTCTGCTCGATTTTTGTGGTGTTCATCAGGGAATATCTTGCCAAACTCTCTCCGGAAGACAGCGCCATCATGGCCGAGATGAAGGGGACGCTGAAGGGGATGCTGCGGCTGCGCCGCTCAGTAAAGCTGGATGATTGAACGCCGCCTTGGCTCACCCCACGTTTGGCTGTCCCTCTGTGCGGCCCTGACTCTGCTGATCCTGTGGCTGGCGCTGCTGCCGGCCGATTCAGCCCCGTCCGGTCTGGGATGGGACAAGCTGAACCATGCCTCTGCGATTGCCGTGGCGACCGGACTTGCGTACCTCTCCTTTCAGCCGCGCCGCTGGGCTGCTGCGGCAGCGTTTCTCTACGGCATCTCCCTTGGCGGTCTGATTGAAGTCCTGCAGGGCACCCTTACAACCAGCAGGACCGCCGAGTGGAGTGATGGTGCCGCCGATCTGCTCGGGGCAGGCTGCGCTTGGGCCGTGATCGCACTATATCAGCACCGGACTGCACTGAAACGCTAACATTTTCCCATTTCCCTCCTTGCCATCCCGGCCGCAAACAGGCATAATGCCTCACATTTTACTAACGGAGTTTCTATCGTATGGCACTGCGCGTTTACAACACCCTCTCGGGTGAAAAAGAGCTTTTCGTTCCGTTAATTCCCGGCAAGGCCGGGATGTATGTCTGCGGGGTTACGGTGTATGATTATTGTCACATCGGCCATGCCCGTGCCGGGGTTGTGTTTGATATTATTTATCGCTACCTGAAATACGCCGGGTACGATGTCACCTATGTGCGTAATTATACCGACATCGACGACAAGATCATCAATCGCGCCAATCAGGAAGGGACCGACTACCGCACGATAGCTGACCGTTATATCCAGGCGTTTGACGAGGATATGGCGCGGCTGGGGCTGGCAAAACCGACGGTTGAGCCGAAGGCCACCGATCACATCGACGGGATCATCAGGATCATCGAGGCCCTGATTGCCAAGGGGCACGCATATGTGTCCGATGGTGACGTGTATTATGCAGTGGAAACCTTTCCGGATTATCTGAAGCTTTCCGGACGCAATCTTGACGAGATGCAGGCAGGCGCCAGGGTAGAGGTGGGAGACAAAAAGCGCCACCCGATGGATTTTGCCCTCTGGAAAGGGTCGAAACCGGGAGAACCATGGTGGCAATCGCCGTGGGGCAATGGGCGACCCGGCTGGCATATCGAGTGTTCGGCAATGAGCATGGAGTTTCTGGGCAAAACGTTTGATATTCATGGCGGCGGCAAAGACCTGGTGTTTCCTCATCATGAAAATGAGATAGCCCAGTCCGAGGGGGCCAATGGCTGCCAGTTCGTGCGCTACTGGTTGCATAACGGTTTTGTCAACATCAATGCCGAAAAGATGAGCAAATCTCTCGGCAACTTTTTCACCATCCGCGAGGTGCTGAAAAAGTTTGACCCGGAAACGCTGCGGTTCTTCATCCTTTCGGCTCATTACCGTTCACCGCTTGATTTCTCTGATCAGAATCTGGACGAGGCCCAGTCCGGATTGGAACGGATTTATAGCTGTCTGGCGGCACTGGATGTGGTGCTGAACGGTACGAATCCAGCAGCTGAAATCGCCGTGATAGAAAACCTGTCGCCGGTTGGTCTGGAGCTGCAGGAAAAAATCGAGCAGTTTATTCCCCGGTTTGTTGAAGCGATGGACGATGATTTCAACGCCGCGCTTGCGCTTGGCGTTCTGTTTGAAATGGTGCGTTGCACCAACCGCTTTCTGGCGGAAACAAAGGAGACAACACCGCTTTCCTTGTCGCTGGTTGCACATGTCCGCCATCTGTTCAGCGAGGCCGGGGGGGTGCTCGGGCTGTTCACGTCTTCTCCGGCAGCCTGGCTGGAAGGGCTCAAGACAGCCAAGGCCGGTCACATTGATATGTCACCGGACGAGATCGAACGGTTGATTGCCGAACGGAGCGCCGCCCGGGCCGCCCGAAATTTCAAACGCGGCGACGAGATTCGCGACCTGTTGCTGGCACAGGGAATCCAACTACTTGATTCGGCACAAGGTACAACCTGGAATGTAAAATAGAAACCGGTGCTTTTTTATCAGAAGAATGTATGGCAAAAAACCGGCTGACATGTTTGCATACTTGCCTTTGACTGATATAATTTGATCCTAACCCTGATGAACAGGTTACGTGCGTTAATGATTTCATGTTCTGCCCAACAAACAGACGTGAGTTCTAACCTACTGCTATATCTGACGAGGTCTGCGTGGATCAGGAGTGTTGTTGCTGGAACAAAGATGGAATCAGGCAGGCAGATTGCCCGGAGATTGGTGCGGGCGAAGAGGAGCTGCTCGTTTCCAAACGGCAGCGCAATCTGGATAAATGCTGCGAATGCCCACGGTTTCTGAACGACCTGAAACAGTTACACGATGATGCCAACCCGCTGGCCCCGGTTCTTACCAGCTTTCTTGAAGAATATCGCCGCCAGAAGACTCAGATCCAGTCCCTCGTAAGTTTTCTCGATATCAAAACCCTTGAAATACGATTTCTGCACGAACTGGGTTCTGTTCTGCAAAGCTCGGTTGACCTTGATGAGGTGCTATCGGTGGCGCTGACCGCGATTACCTCCGGAAAAGGTTTCGGCATGAACCGCGCTTTTTTGCTGCTCTGTGATCGTGAAGCGGGCATGCTGAAGGGGTACCTGGGCCTTGGACCCCGAAATATGGAGGAAGCCAGCCGGGTTTGGAATGAAATCCTCCAGAACGACATGGATTTGCAGTCGCTGGCCCAGAATTTCCAGCATAACAAACTGTCTTCGGAACGCGAAAAATTTCACGATATCCTGGAACAGCTGACGGTTCCATATTCCAATACTGAGCATATTCTCATCAAGGCATTGGAAGGGAAACGTCCGATCATGGTCGAGAGGGCATATGAACATCCGGATGTCCCACCAGAACTGGCGCGGCTTCTGGGCGTTGATACCTTTTTGTTGATGCCGCTTATTTCACGTAATCGCCGGGTCGGGATGATTATCGCCGATAACTGCATCACGCACCGCACCATTACGGAAGAAGATATGCATTCACTGGAAACGTTCGGTTTTCCGGTTGCTTTTGCGATTGAGCGGGCCTCGTTGTACGACAAGCTGCAGGTTGAACTCAAGCGCGTCACCGAAGCCGGAAAAAAGCTGAAAGAGCAGCAGGAGCTGATCGTCAGAATGGAAAACATGGCACTGGTCGGGCGAATTACCTCCAGCATCGCCCATTCGGTGCGGAATCCGCTGATGATTATCGGCGGTTTTGCCCGATCCATGCTTAAAAACAGCCCGGCATCCGACCCCAAACGCACTTTTATGGAATCTATTGTTGACGAAACCCGCCAACTGGAAGGGGTTCTGGATGAAATTCTCAATTATTCCGATTCGTTGTATCCGACCCGTGATTTCTGGGATGTGAACCAGCTTGTTGAGACCGTGCTACGAGACACCGCCGATAATTTAACCTCGCTTGGCTATGCCACGACGTATGTACCAGGCTATCACCTGTCACCGGTGTATATTGATTTCAAACAGCTGTCCTACTGCCTCCGGACCGTGTTGCAGAACGATATCGCCGGTATCGGCACTGACCGGTCGATTGTGATCAACTCCGAGAATTGTGCCGATGGTGTCATTCTCAAGGTTGAAGATCACAGCCGGGATATTTCTCAGGCCGAACTTGACCACCTGCTGGTGCCGTTTTCGGAAACCCGTGACCTGGGCGCCGGACTGGGGCTGGCACTTTGTAAGACCATGCTTGAAAAACAGGGGGTTCTGTTTGTCGCGCAGTCGGACACGCACGATGGAATCCGGTATACCATTACACTTCCCACCCGCAAGGAGGAGCACTCATGAGCAGATTATTGGTAGTAGACGATGAAGCAAATATCCGGCTATTGTATGCCGAAGAGCTGAAGGACGAAGGGTACGAGGTGGTGACGGCGGCCAGTAGTGCCGAGGCGACGGAAAAACTGCAGAAAGGTGTGTTTGACCTGGCTGTGCTTGACATCAAATTGAAGAACGAAAGCGGCATTGACCTGTTGCAGAAGCTGGTCAAGGAGCGCCACGATATGCCGGTGATTCTCTGCTCGGCGTTTTCCTGTTACAAGGATGATTTTTCGGCCTGGCTGGCAGATGGCTATGTTGTCAAGTCGGGAGACCTGACCGAGTTGAAACAGGAAATTGCGCGGCTGCTGGCCAAAAAGATGCAGAAAGAGAAAACAAAACTGTAATTACGCCCCCTTTTGATGCTGGGGACATGCTATTTAATTCCATCCACAAGGAGTCTTCACATGAAAGCAGTTATTATGGCGGGCGGCTTCGGCACCCGTATCCAGCCACTTACCGGCAGCATGCCAAAGCCGATGATTCCGCTCTTCAATCGACCGATCATGCTTCATATCGTGGAGCTGCTGAAAAAATACGAGATCACCGAACTCGTCATGTTGCTGTATCATCAGCCGTTCTATATCAAAAATTTCTTCCGGGACGGTTCCGATTTCGGCGTCAAGATTACCTATGTCACACCGCTTTCCGATATGGGAACGGCAGGGGCGGTCAAGGCAGCCGAGAAGTTTCTGGATGAGCGTTTTCTGGTGATCAGCGGTGATCTCCTGACCGATTTCAATCTCAAGAAAATCCTTGATTTTCACGCCGACCATAAAGCCAAGGCGACAATAACCCTGACATCGGTCAAGGATCCGCTCCAGTTTGGAGTCGTGATCACCGACAAGGAAAAGCGCATTACCCAGTTTTTGGAAAAGCCGGGGTGGGGAGAAGTTATTTCCGACACCATCAATACGGGCATTTATGTGCTGGAGCCGGAAGTATTGAAATACATTCCCGATGGGGAAAACTTCGATTTTTCGCAGGATCTATTCCCGCTTATGCTGAAAAAGAAGGAGGCTCTCTTTGGGGTGACCGCCAAGGGGTACTGGCGTGACATTGGCAATACCGATTCCTATCGCGAAGCGTACCACGATATTTTCAAGGGAAAGGTAAATCTGAAGATCGACGAGCCGAAACAGGATTTTGTCGGCAAAGACCTGCGCGTCGGTGCTGATGTCAAGCTGGAACACGCATCCGGTCTTGAAGGTACGGTCGTTATCGGCGACAACAGCCAGATCCTGGGCGATGTGCGTATCAAGGATTCGGTCATCGGTCGTAACTGCACGGTTGAATCCGGGGTCAGGCTTAACCGCTGCATTATCTGGGACAATTCGTACGTCAAGAAAGGGGCAAAGATTACCGACAGTGTGATCTGCTCCAATGTGCGTATCGGGCAGGGCGTAACTCTTGAGGAGGGGGTCATTGTTGCTGACGAGACATCGGTTGGCGATGATGCGCTCATCAAGGCCGATGTCAAAATCTGGCCCAAGAAGACGATAGAGGCCGGGGCAACGGTCACCTCCAATATGATCTGGGGGGAAAAATGGAAAAAGGCGCTTTTTGAGGGAGCAATAATCAAGGGGCTCTCCAATATGGAGCTCACTCCGGAATTTTGTGCCAAGCTGGGGTGCGCGTATGGCACCTCGCTACCCAAGGGAAGTTTTGTGCTGGCTGGCCGTGATTCCAATCCCTCCTCCCGCATGCTCAAGCGCTGTTTTGTGGGTGGGTTGCTTTCGGCCGGCGTTAACGTGCGCGACATGAAGATGACATCACTGCCGCTTGTCCGCTACAAATTGAAGACCTTTGGCGAGGTGGGGGGGGTGCATTTCCGTCAGGCTCAGGATGACCCCGCTTCACTGGAGATCGTTTTTCTGGATGGTGACGGCCTCGATTTTTCCAGTAACATGGGGAAGAGTGTGGAACGCATATTCTTCAAGGAAAATTTCCGGCGTGCTCACCATACCGAGCCGGGGGTCATTACCGATATTAATAATGTCGGAGATTTTTATCGTGAAGGATTTTTGCGGGCGCTTGATCGCGACCTGCTCAAAAAAGCGGCTTTAACGGTGGTTGTGGACTTCAACTTTTCCCCTTCCAGCCAGATGTTGCCGCAACTTCTCAATGTTCTCGGCTTTTCGGTGGTTGCACTCAATGCCTATGTTGACGAAGGGCGCGGGATACAGATTAAGGAAAAAGAGCAGGCCTTGGCCCAGCTTTCGGCAATTGTGTCGTCGCTCGGGGCGCAGGCCGGATTCTGGCTTGATCCTTCTGCAGAGGGGGTCACTCTGGTTGATGAGACCGGCCGGGTTTGTACCGGCACCGAGCTGCTCTCACTAACCGTGGCGTTGCTGATGAAGACCAGACAAAAGGGTGCGATTGCCGTACCGGTGCAGGCTCCCTCCACAATTGAGCAGATGGTGGGGCAGAAGGGGTGCCAGGTGATTCGAACCAAGAGTTCGGACCGCGCCATGCAGGAGATCTCTTCATCTTCGGAAATTGTTCTGACCGGCACTACGGACGGCCGTTTTGCCTTTCCCAGTTTTCAGTCGGCTTTTGACGGCATGTTTGCCATTGCGAGACTGATGGAACTGAGTGCTGCCAGCGGAATGCCGCTGTCACAAGCACTCCTGAATGTCCCCCGCAGCGCCTATCTTCAAAGCAGTATTCCCTGCCCCTGGGAGCTGAAGGGCGGCATCATGCGCAAGATGAGCGAGGACAGTTTGGAAAAGGAGGCGACGTTCATCGACGGCATTAAGGTGCATTTCGGCGCGGAGTGGGTGCTCGTCCTACCGGACCAGTATCGGCCGCTGACCCACATTGTGGCTGAGGGCAACGATCAAAAGTCGGCCCAGAGACTGCTCGGCGAGTACGAGAAGAAGGTAGTCGCGTGGAAGAAGGAAATGGTGTGACCGTGTATGCCGAAGCCTCTTGACGTGGTGATAGTATGGCACATGCATCAGCCATACTACAAAGATCCGCAAAAAAATGAATATGCCCTTCCGTGGACCTATCTGCACGGCATCAAGGATTACTTTGACATGCCGGCTATTGTCGAAGATACTCCCGGCGCCACGGCGGTCTTCAACCTGGTGCCGTCGCTGATAGAACAGCTGCTGGAGTACGCCTCCGGCACGGCTTATGATCCGTTTCTCGTCAGGGGGAAAGCCGATCCGTCCGGATTGAGTCAGGATGACAAGGTTTTCCTGCTGGAAAACTTTTTCTCGGCCAACCGTCAACATATGATCGAGCCTTCCCGGCGTTATCTGGAGCTGCTCTATATGGCCGGTGAAGGGAAGGAAGGGAGTGCCCGCGAGCGGATCAGGCATTTCAGCGACCAGGATCTGCTGGATCTGCAGGTCTGGTTTTTCCTCGCCTGGACCGGTGAGGCGGCGCGCCGCCGCTATCCGGTTTTTGCGGATCTGATTGCCAAGGGAGAAAACTTTACCGCAGCCGACAAGGAACTGCTTTTTGCCACCCAGCGGGAAGTATTGCAGGCGATAATTCCGCTCTATCGCCGCCTTCATGAGGAAGGCCGGATTGAGCTTTCGGTGTCCCCGTACTTTCATCCGATACTGCCGCTGTTATGCGATATCCGCTCTGCCCAGACCGCCATGCCGCGGACTCCGCTTCCGACCGCCGGTTTTCGTCATCCTGAGGATGCCCGCGCCCAGATCCGCCGCGGGATCAGCTATTTTCAAGCAATATTCGGTTTTACTCCGGCCGGCATGTGGCCTTCGGAGGGATCTGTCAGTAACGAAACGCTGTCGCTCATTACCGAAAGCGGCATTGGCTGGATTGCTACTGATGAGGAAATCCTGGAAAAAAGCCTCGATGGTGGGCTTGGCGCTGGTAAGGAACGGCTGTATCGGCCCTGGCGCTACAACAGCGGCCAAGGAGAAATAGGCATATTCTTTCGTGATCACCAGCTCTCCGACCTGATCGGTTTTACCTACTCGCAGTGGGAAGCGGAGCGTGCCGTGGCTGATCTTTGCGGTCGTCTGGACGCCATCAAATCCCGTCTGGGAGGAGACGGCCGTGTCGTCTCGATCATTCTGGACGGGGAGAATGCCTGGGAGTATTATCCTGCCAATGCCTATGATTTTCTTCAGGGAATGTACCGGGGGATTGCCGGGTCAGCTTCGCTCCATCTGACGACCTGCAGCGAGGTCGTGGAAAAAGCCAGCTTCGATGGCCGCTTGCATACAATTTTTCCCGGATCATGGATTAACGGTAACTACGGGATTTGGATCGGGCATCCTGAAGAAAATATGGCGTGGGACTTCATTGCGCAGGCCCGTGAAGCTGCCGTGTCCGGCAACCAGCTGGTCGCTGCTGCTCTGGAGAGCGGTGAGCCTTCCGTGGATAGTACGGCCGAGATGATCTGCCGTTCCCTGTATGCCGCCGAAGGAAGTGACTGGTTCTGGTGGTACGGGGATGACCACTTTTCACCACACAGCGACCATTTCGACCGGCTTTTCCGCCAACACCTGATGAATATCTACCGGCTCTTGGGGCAGGATGCTCCCCGCCAGTTGCTGGAGCCGATTAAGAAAAAGAACCCGGCTGGGTTGATCCGGGAGCCGGCTGCGTTTATCGATCCCGAGATCAACGGTAGAATCAGCGATTACTTTGAATGGCTGGCTGCCGGGCTGTATGACCTGACCCGCCAGGGTTCTGCGATGCACTCGTCCGACCGGATGCTGCAGAGTCTTTATTATGGCTACAACATGAAATCCTTTTTTATCAGGATTGACGGAGTTCTGGAGCTCTCCCGTCTGCTGCACGAGGATGATGTCCTGTATCTGCACCTGATCTGTGACCGTGAATATCGGCTGCCGCTACAGATGAAGAATGATGACGGGCTGCTGCTGGTCAAGGAAAACGGCGTCTGGATTCCTACCAATAGCTACTGTCATTGGAAAATAGCCAAAACGTGTGAAATAAGTATTCCGCTGAGCAGTATCAAGCTGGCTGCGGGAAGCAAGCTGTTCGTTTCAGTGGCGCTGGTGCGTGATAACGAGGAGGCCGGACGCTGGCCAAGCGATGCGCCGCTGATGCTCTATTATGCGGGAGCGGATCTTGAACTGGATAACTGGCTGATATAACAACCTAGTTTAAAGAGTAGTTGAACGTCTAACGTAATATAATCCACAATCAGGTAGTTCTTTTCGTAGGAGAGATCATGTCAGAACTGCGCTGGGATCCCATAAAGCTGCATTGGGTAATTATTGCCACCGAGCGTGGCCGCCGTCCGCGCGATTTTCAGGTTGAGCCGGAGTCGAACGGGATGACCTCCTGCCCGTTCTGTTATGGTAACGAGGATAAAACGCCACCGGAAATCTTTGCCATTCGCCCGGGCGGAACCCCGAACGCTGCTAACTGGCGGGTCCGGGTGATTCCCAACAAATATCCCGCACTGCGGGTGGAAGGTGATCTTAACAACCGCGGCTACGGTATGTACGATGTCATGAACGGCATCGGTGCGCACGAGGTGATCATTGAAACCCCTGATCATAACCGGACGCTTGCTGACCTGACGGTTAATGAGGTGACTGACGTTCTAACCGCGTATCGTCATCGCTATCTTGATCTACGCAAGGATTTCCGTTTTCGCTATATGGTGCTGTTCAAAAACCACGGTGCCCGCGCGGGCGCGTCACTTGCACATTCCCACAGCCAGCTTATTGCCGTGCCGCTGATGCCCCCGGTGGCAAGTACCCAACTGAAAGTATCGCGCAATTACTTCAGTGACAAGGAACGCTGCATTTTTTGCGACCTGATCGCGTTCGAGTTGAGTGAAGGGGTGCGTGTGGTAAAGGAGTTTTCCAACTTCGTGACGATGGCTCCCTATGCCTCCAGTTCACCATTCGAGCTGCGGCTCTTTCCCAAACGCCACAGCCATGACTTTGCCCTGATGAACGATGCCCAACTGGCAGAACTTGCGGTGGCGATGAAGGATATGCTGCTGCGTGTCAAGACGGTGCTACGCGATGCACCCTATAATTTTATATTGCACACCGCTCCGCCCATGCATAGTCGCCCCGGCAAACCTGATCATTGGAATTCGCTGGAGTATGACTACCACTGGCACATTGAGCTCGTGCCGCGTCTGACGCAGGTAGCCGGCTTTGAGTGGGGTACCGGTTTTTACATCAACCCGACGTCACCCGAGGATGCTGCCCAGTTTCTGCGAGAGGCGGATGTCTGACGTACAAGGTGTACTTGATGCGCTCTACGCTTCCCGATCCGCGCAGCATCTCGGCAATGATCCGCTTTCATTCTGCCATCGCTTCCCGGATCCTGCCGATCAAGAGATTGCTGCAGTGGTCGCATCGTCATTTGCCTACGGCTCAATCGTCATCATCCTCCGGACACTGGAAAAGATCTTTGCCACGCTCGGCCGGTCGCCGAGGAGGTATGTAGAAACGTTCGACCCCGAAGCCGGCTTGCAAACTTTTTCCGGCTTCAAGCACCGGTTTAATGATGGTCGCGATGTGTGCGCGCTCCTGTGGGGAATGCGGCAGATGGTGGAGCAAGAGGGCAGCATCCACTCGTTTTTTCAACGAGGGCACAGCGCTGCCGCTGCTGACGTGAGCCGTTCTTTGAGTCGCTATTCCGCTGCAGTTCTCGCTCTGGATTATACCAGCGTATTTGGAACCCGTGAGATTCCGACCGACTCGTACTTCCCGTTCCTGTTTCCCTCCCCTGCTTCCGGCAGTGCCTGCAAGCGACTCTGCATGTTTTTGCGCTGGATGGTTCGTCCCGCAGACGGTATCGATCTTGGTTTGTGGGTCGGCATATCTCCGGCACAGCTGATTATTCCTGTTGATACGCACATCAGCCGTATCAGCCGCTATCTTGGCCTGACCCGAAGAAAGGCTGCCGACTGGCGCATGGCACAGGAGATTACGGCTGCCTTGAGACTATTTGATCCGGATGACCCGGTAAAATATGATTTTTCTCTTGCGCATCTCGGTATCAGTGACGGTTGTAACGGTAAGGACCCGAGTCGCTGCAGTGCCTGCCCGATTGTCACAATTTGTGCACAGAATCTCACTAAATAGTCGAAATGTATCAGAGTAATGATTTGACACCCTTTACCCTTTCTGATATAGGACTAACGTTGTTTCAGATAGTTCCGCGAATTACCGCTATACGCTATCACGGTCGAGGAGTCGCAGATGATAATCCGATGCGAAAAATGTCAAACCAGATTTCGACTTGACGATTCCAGAGTCACAGATAAAGGTGTAAAAGTCCGCTGCACCAAGTGTAAACATGTATTCAGGGTGCAGAAGGAAGAAGCGGATGTGGAGCCTGTCGAATCTGAAGCTGCAACGGCTGATTTTTCTACATCTGCCGAACAGAATGATATTCCGATGACAACTTCGCAATATCAGCCCCTTACAGAAAATCTTGTCCACGATACTCCTTTTGACTCCGGGGCTTTTGAAACTGCTCCTGCTGATAGTGTAAATGAGATTAACTCGTTTGAAATGCCATTGTTTGAAGACTCGACCGCATCGTTTGGCACAGATGAATTTCATGGTGTAGATGCTGAGAATGTATCGGTAGTGCCAGCAGAACCTGCTGCCTCAATGGGAGAGGTTGATTTTTCGAGCTTTGATTTTGGCGAAAGCGACTCAGAACCTGATGTGACCCCACCGCCTTCAGTGTCACTGGATAATTTCAGCAATGGAGGCTTCGAATCGGCGTCTGATGCTCCACGAAAAGAGTCACCTCAGGGGCTTGATTTCTCTGATGATGATTTGTTCGGTGCAGTTGTGCCAGCTGCCCCTGAAACTGCAGACGACACCATCTCCTTTGATTTTGAAGAAGATGATAGCTTTGCTGAATCCATGGACATGAGCTCCCATGATGCAAGTGCTAAAAGCGGCACGTTATTTTCCCTCGATACTCACGGTGATGTGCCGTTTAATCTGGGTGAGATTGATTTTGGCGACGAACTGACGTCGGTCGCTGTCCAGCAGGTAAATCCGGAGGATCTGCAACCATCCCAGGAAATTCTGTTTGCCCCCCTAGCCGAAGCACAAGGTAAACCGGCACCGGAGGATGTACCACGTTCCTTCTCCGAGTCAGAATTTGCCGATTACCAGCATGAGCTTCCACCCCTGTCGATTACTTCGCGACGCAAGCGGAATCCGCTTTTCGGTGCATTGATTGGTGGTATTGCCCTCGTGGTAATTACCGCGCTGGTGTATTTTGGTATCACTTCGTTTTCCACCCCTAAGGATATGGCTGCAACGGAGAATGGCAAAATCGGCATCCAGGCAGTAAAAGCCACTTTCATTGAAAATGCTAAAGCAGGTGAATTGCTGGTGATTTCAGGAGAGGCACTGAATGAGTATTCACAACCGCGGGCGGCACTGCAAGTCAAGGTAACAGTCTTTGACGCCTCGGGGAAAAGTATCGCCACAAAAAGTGCTTACGGCGGAAACCCGCTGACAGAAGAACAATTAAAGAGTCTGGCGTTTGACAAGATCGAGGCGGCGATGGCCAATCAGTTTGGCGATTCTCTGACTAATATGGAAGTCGCTCCCGGCAAGTCGATTCCTTTTGTCGTAGTTATCGCCAATCTTCCTGCGGGAGCCAGTGATTTCGGAGTACAGTCTGCCGGCTCTACGGTTGCAACCGGAAGGCAGCAATAAATAAAACGCATGTGAAACATGTGATATTCGGGCGGAGAGAAACCTGTAACAAAAAGAAAAGGCCGTTGACATCACTGTCAACGGCCTTTTTACGGTATAGGACGTAAGAGCTGCTACAGGATCTCAACCAGTCGGATAGTGAAGGTGAGGTCGCGGCCAGCCAATGGATGATTGCCGTCAAGCGTAATGGCCGTATCGGTAACTTCTGTAACCAGAACCGGAAAAGGGGAGCCGTTTTCAAGAATCACTTCCATTTGATCGCCCGGCGCTGGATTGATGTCTGCAGGAATTTCACTCAGTTCGATAACGGCAACCATTTCTTCAGCTCGCTGTCCATACGCATCATCAGCAGGAATAGAGACGGTTATGCTTTGGCCCGGTTCGAGCCCGATCACGGCTGCTTCAAACTTCGGAATTAATTGCCCGGAGCCAATGACGAACTCCATCGGACCGGTGGCGCTGCTGTCGCACCCGCACCCTTCATCAACAGCATCCTTGTCGCCGCTGCAACAACATGAATGATCATCCGGTTGAGCAACCGGACTTTCCGATGAGTCAAATACGGACCCATCTTCAAGTGTCCCGGTGTAGTGAACGGTTACTTTGTCGCCTGTTTTAGCCTGTGCCATGTTTCATCCTTTCAGTCGGTATGCCCGATGATTAGTAAGATAGACGCTATCTCAAGAAAAACGCCTTTTATGCGCGCGCCCTGTGTATCAGGTGAGGGCTTTTGCAAGTGCGGAAATGTGTGTGCTGAACTGTCCGGGATGAGTGCCGGTAATCCGGAGGCGTTTATGCCGTGACGTTTCGCCCGAGATGATTTCCACAGCAGACTTAGGTACATCAAAAAAATCTGCAACAAACTCCCGACAAAGTTTGTTGGCTGCTCCGTCAACCGGCGGAGAAGTGAGCCTTATTTTGAGTTCTGCTCCCTGGATGCCGCAGATCTCGTTCTTTGATGCTCGTGGCTGAATATAAACACTCAGAATCAGACTGTCCGCATGATGGGTAATAAAAACGGGCTCAGGGGCGTTCATCGCTTGACAGTTGTTGGCTGAAGCTTTCAAGTAATCCTTTGAAGCTCATCTCAAACTGGATCTTCTGTCGGCGGATCTCTTCAATACGGCTCTTCAGCTCCCCAAGTTGCCGTTCAGCGTCAACAATAATACGTTCACCCTTTAACTCGGCTTCCGACACGATCAGCTCGGCTTCTTTACGGGCATTGGACTTCATCTCTTCAATTACGCGCTGGGCAGAAAGCAGTGTTTCGCGCAACTCCCGCTCCTTTTCCGCTATATCGAGCATCTCGCGGTTTCGAAGGGAGTTCTCTTCTTTCAATTGGTTATTTTCGCGAATCAGGTTCTCCATCTCACCGGCGACTGACTGCAGAAAAGCATCTACATCGTCAGGATCGAGCCCACGAAAAGTCTTTACCTTGAATTGCTGTTGCTGAATATCGAGCGGAGAGATCTTCATTGCGTTTCAACCTCGTAAGATGCGTATCGTTCGTAAGTGAGGATAAATAAAATATAAGCGAGAGGTACGCGGCCGTTTCAACACACCTCGTACCGGAAGATGTCCGGTTGCTTATTGATGAGTGGACAGCTTGAGATAACAATTTGCTTTGTACAGATTCGCATCGGCGGCCAGAGGCGAAGCGGAATACTCTGCCAGATAGCGATCGAGCAGTTCAAGTGCTGTACGGCAATCATCCTGCCGATATGCTTTTACTGCGGAATCAAAAAGTTTTTGTCCGGCAACGGGTCGGTTGGTTGCAGGAGCGGTAGCACCTGTTTTTGTGTGAACAGCAGCTTGTGCTGCTGCCGGTACTTTTACGTGTGGGGTCTCATGCAATGCACTTCGTTTTGTATGGCCAGTCGATTTTTTTCCGACATGGTGAGTCCTGTTTTTTTTCGCTCCGGACCTTTTCAAATCTTTCAGAGAAAGCTCGGCATCCGGATTTGAAATCGGTAAAGATCCGGCTGCTTTCCGGACGTGTTGTTGTACTTCAGTTTTGGACGAGGTCTTTGGTGCCTCGGCGGCCACCGGCTTGTGGGAAGATGCAGTTGCCGGAGCAGTGATACGTTCAGAAACATGCTCTTCGTTTTCTTGAGTTACCGGAACCTTGAGAGTCGCTCCGCTATAAATCAGGTTCGGATTTTTTATTGAATTAAATAAAAGAATCTGGGGATAGTACATCCCGTGGCCGCTGAATGTGCGGGAAATATCGTACAGTGTGTCGCCCTTCTTGATTTTGATTTCCCTGACAAGTATGCCTTCACGAGAGGGTGCTTTCTGGCTGGAATCTACGTGTTGCGGTACATAGAGCAGGTCCTGTTGGCCCCAGGCCGGCAGTGCCGCACAGAGTACGATGGCGATGACGGTTGTATAACGGGCGCGTGTTCTCATATCAGTACCTGTTCCCCAGTTGGTCTTCATAGGTCAGCATGTTTTTAACTTGGAGAGCGGTTCCAACGCCGGTGCCTGGCTTGACCCTGAATGAAACCGTGATGTTCCGCTTTTC
>JAQUCQ010000307.1 GCA_028686145.1 Desulfuromonadaceae bacterium
TCAAGCTTCTCCATACTACAGGGAAATGGCGGGGGCACTGGAGTATTGTTGTCGGTCGTTGCAACCGGAGTTGCAATGACAGAATCGGTCGGTATAGAAATATCTGCCTCACGGATAATGTTTCCGCCTTTGAGCGCGGCTCGACGCATGACACTTTTCAACTGCCGGATATTGCCGGGCCACGAGGTATTAATGAGCAGATTGCGGGCATTGTCATCTAAAAGCACCTGATTACGGCCCAGCTCTTCACAGGTTTCACGCAGAAATTTGAGTGCGAGAGAGGCAATGGCATCGGGTGTTTCCCGAAGAGGTGGCAAGGGAATGGTTACATCAGCAAGTCGATAATAGAGATCTTCACGAAAGCGTCCGGCCTGCACCTCTGCCTTCAAATTGCGGTTACTGGCCGCAATGATACGCACATCCACCTTTTTTTCTACCGTACTTCCTACCTGGGTAAATTTCTTTTCCTCTACAAAGCGTAACAGTTTCCCCTGCAGTTCAGGCGGGCAGGATTCGATGTCATCCAGAAATATCGTACCGCCATCGGCTGCTTCCGCCAATCCTGCCCGATTACGATCTGCTCCGGTGAACGCACCTTTGACATGACCAAACAGTTCACTTTCGGCCAGATTCAGAGGCAATGCCCCCATCTGTACCGTTACAAACCTCGCGTCGCGCCGAGGGCTTAAGCCATGAATAATGGTAGCCAGCCGTGATTTACCGGTGCCGGTTTCACCTTCCAACAAAACATTAAATGACGTTCGGGCAACTCTGGCTGTTTGTTCTACTATGGCCCGCTGAGCAGGCGTGTCACCTATCTGTACCCGCATGGACGCCATCAGTTCATCAGAAACACCTTCGATTTCGCGGCGTTGGAGCAGTGGCAACGACGCTTTGCGAATAACCGCCAACAATTCGTCCGTATCAACTGGCTTGCGCACAAAGGCTGCAACACCCAGTTCAATTGCTTTAAGGAGATAACTGGTTTCAGTAAAGGCAGTACAAAAAATCAGTGGCGTATCAAATGAACGCTCCTTCAGGCAGGCAGCCAATTCCAGACCATTCATAACCGGCATGCGGATGTCGCTGATGATCAGGTCAGGCTTCTGTGCATTGATCAATGCCAAGGCTTCGCGGCCATTGGGAGCCTGGATTACTTTCCCACAGTACAATTCAAGAAAGGACGCTGTTTCTCGTCGCAAATCGTTCTCATCCTCAACCAGCAGGATAGTAAGGGATTTCAGGTCGGTCATAACGTTTTCCCCAGCTGTAGCTCTATTCTAAAGGTCGCACCCTCATGGCACTGCACTTGACGGAAGTGACCGCCCAGACTCTCTTCCACGATCATGCGTGACATGTACAGACCAAGGCCGGTGCCGCCGTTTTCTTCCTTGGTGGTGAAATAGGGGTCCAAAATCCGCGAGGCGATTTCCGGAGCAATCCCGCAGCCGTTATCGCTTACATCTATGGTGATGGCGGTATTTTCCCTGACGGACAGCTGTACATTTATACGTCCTTCTTCCGGTTCTCCCTTGGTGTTACGACTCTCCAGGATGGCGTCACGGGCATTGCCTAACAGGTTGAGAATGACCTGTTTGAACTCATTAGGGAAACCGTCGACCATCTGCCCGTCACATCCCTTGCAATTGATTCTCACAACAATGGCATGATTGGCAAATTGCTGTTCGAGAAGCCTGACAGCATCATTAATACATCGTAACGGCGAAAATGGTTCCTTCTGTTTTTCAGGACGGTAAAAACCACGAAATTCTTCGATAGTGTCAGACATATATCTGATCTGACGCATGGCGTTTACCTTAAACTCATCCAGATAGCCAGCCGTGAACCCCTCCTCCATATTACCCACGGCGTGGGTGCGCTGAATTATCATCCCCAGGGTAGCCAGAGGTTGACGCCACTGGTGGGCTATGGCACTGATCATTTCACCCATGGCTGCCACACAGGAGTGACTCGCCAGCTTCCGCTCGGTTATGTCACGGATAATGAAAACCATCCTGGTTGGATGCCCGTCAGTATCCCGAATGAACTGGCAATTCGTCTCGATATCGAACTTAGTGCCGTCTAGCCGTATCGCACGATAATCGCCCACTCCTGAGAAAAGTCCTTGAATATTTGCCTGGATATCTGCTGCGGCACGTTCCCTGTCTTCGGGAGAAATAAACTCAACAATATTATGCCCTAACAGCTCCTCTTCCCGCTCGTAGCCAAACATCAGCACACCTGCCGGAGAAGCCATCCGGATGTTACCCTCAGTATCCGTGATCGTAATATCATCTGGTGAAGCATTGAGGATGGATCGATACAATGATTCGCTTTCCTGCAAGGCATTACCTACCAGTTTATAATCACTAAGCGTATTTTTCAGGGCCGTTGACAGCATGGAAAAGCGAAGTGCAATCAAACTGGCAGTAAGTACCAGTGCCAAAGCAGCGGCAAAACCACCATAGAGCAATTTCATATTCGGCCCATGTGGGTTGGGATCATAAAGAAACCCCTTGAAGTCAAAATCCGGCTTCATCATCCCCATCCCGGCATACACCTCCGCTATATGACGCCAGCGACCGGGGTTCATATGCCCAATCTCAACCAGTGACGGTTGCATGAGCGATTCCACCTGGCGGGCTTCGAAGCGCAGGTGTTCAATACTATGACCATGGCTGTAACGGGAGTGAATCAACTGCACCATCTCTTCCTGATGGCTCATGGCGTATTCCCACCCCTTCAAACTCGCCTCCAGGAACGCTTTCACTCTTTGGGGATTCTGCTTGATCTGGCTTTCAGTAGTAAAAAGATTGTCGCCGTAAAAATCAATACCGACCGAGCGGGGAGAATATGCCTCGTACTCCCGCCCCATCTTATCCAAAATGTATTGTTCACCCACAACATGGGTAGAGATTGCGTCCACAGTGCCGGCTAGTAAATCTCCGGTATTAAACCGATGACGCTGCAAGTCGCATTTATCAGGAGAGACCCCCTCATCATGCAGATAGGCATATAGCTCGGAAGAGGAAGGGTCAATTGAGACATTGCGTCCATTCAGGTCGTGTACGCATTGCGAGCTTCCCTGCTTAAGGGTTATAAGCGCCAACGGAGAGTGCTGAAAGATTACCGCAAGAACGACCACCGGGTCGCCCTTTTGCCGCCGGAGCAGCAGATCGGTCGCACCAACACCAAACTCCGCCTTACCGTCAAGAACATTTTGTACCGTGTCGTCATTCGGTTTGCTGGGAATAAATTCCACGTCCAGCCCAGCCTTTTGATAATACCCCTTCTCTTTGGCAGCATAATATCCGGCAAACTGGAAATGGTGCTGCCACTTGAGCTGCAGGCGTACCGTTTCATTTGCTTCAGCAGAAAGCGGATACAGTACCACCAGCAACAACACCAACATGTGGTAAAAATACCGGTTCAAAATACCGGCAGGTACAGATTTTGCGGAATATTTCATTGCATCTGTCCTCTTTATAAACATCAACGCGCACGTATTCATTTTGTAACCAAAACAATCACCTATTATTAAATACACTATAACAAGGAAAAAAGTAAAGAACCTGCACAGACAGATGGCCGCAACATTGACAAATAGCCGTCTGATCGTTATAGTAAAAGTGTAGCAAATCAACACCATCAGAGGAGTTTACCAGTCATGCCGATGTACGAATACCGTTGTACATGCTGCCTTCATCAGTTTGAACTACGCCAGAAGTTTTCAGATCCACCAGCCAGCACATGTCCGCAATGTGGCAAACCGGTGGAAAAGATGATATCAGCAGCCGCTTTCAGCCTGAAAGGCGACGGGTGGTTCAATACAGGCTACTGCCCGAAAACCGAAGCGCCAAAACCGGCCGCATGCAGTGGGTGTGCCTGCTCGGGAGAATAAGAAACACCGATACATAATTCAACCGAGAAAGGCTCACCATGAAAGTCAAAAAGGCCGTTTTTCCGGTTGCCGGTCTCGGCACCCGCTTTCTTCCGGCGACAAAATCATCCCCAAAAGAAATGCTGCCGCTGATTGACAAGCCGCTGGTGCAGTACGTTGTTGAGGAAGCGGTGGCTTCCGGGATCGAGCAGATTCTTTTTGTAACCGGTCGCGGCAAACACAACATTGAGGATCATTTCGACATTTCCTTTGAACTTGAGGCACATCTCTACGACAAGGGCAAGGACCGGGAGCTTTCACGCGTACGAGAAATAGCAGAAATGGTCGACATCTTCTATGTACGCCAGCACCATGCTATGGGGCTCGGTCACGCTATTCTCTGCGCCAAGGATTTTATCAATAACGAGCCTTTTGCGGTC
>JAQUCQ010000308.1 GCA_028686145.1 Desulfuromonadaceae bacterium
TATCCGGAATCGGCAGCCGCCTGCCAAGAATTGTTCTTACGCAACCGTGCTCTTCAGCTTCCCTGATACAGGAGTCGAGAAATGCGATGGCTCCATGATGCCGTTCTTTATAGGTATTGATGAACTCTTCAGCTGTTTTACGCCCAATACCGAGTTGTTTAGCAAGCGAGAAGGCGCCTTGACCATAGATTATGCCGAAATTGATGGTTTTTGCCTGACGCCGCATCTCGGGAGTGACCATTTCCGGGAAAAGCCCAAAAACTTCAGCGGCGGTGCGGGTGTGGATGTCTTCATCATTGGCAAAAGCATGGCAGAATACTGTGTCTCCAGAGAGGTGCGCAAGTACACGCAGTTCTATCTGTGAGTAGTCAGCAGCCAGTATGACATGCCCCGGCGGTGCGATAAAAGCATGGCGGATACGTCGTCCTTCTTCGCTGCGGATTGGAATGTTCTGCAAGTTCGGGTCGGATGACGAGAGTCGCCCGGTGCTCGTGACCGTCTGGTTGTATGAGGTATGTACCCGGCCGGTATGTGGGCAGATAAGGCGCGGGAGTGCATCTGTATAGGTGGATTTGAGCTTGGCTACAGTCCGGTAATCAAGGATCAAGCGAGCGATTTCCTGCTCCTCAGCCAGAGTGGTCAGTACCTCGTTGTCGGTTGACCAACCAGTTTTTCCTTTGGTCTTTTTGCCGGTCTTCAAGCCTAGCCGTTCAAAAAGGACTTCACCGAGCTGTTTCGGAGAATTGAGGTTGAAAGGTTCTCCGGCCAAACGGAAAATATGCTCCTCCAGTATTCTCATTCGTTCAGCAAAGTCGATAGAGAGGCCATTCAGAAGATCACAATCGAGAAGGACACCATGATTTTCCATACCGGCCAGGATTGCTACCAGTGGCATTTCGACCGTATGAAGCAGTTTGTCGTCATTGTCGGCTGCAAGCAGAGGCTCAAACTTTTGCCGCAGCAGCCAGGTAGCATCAGCATCTTCTGCTGCATAGCGTGCAGCAGTCTCCAGACTTACTTCGGCAAAGTTTTTTTCTCCCTTACCGCTACCGGCTACCTCACTGTAGCTGATCATGCGATGATTCAGGTGTTCCTGTGCCAAAGCGTCAAGGCCGTGGCCATGCCGTGATGGGTTGAGCAGGTAAGAGGCCAGCATGGTATCGAACCAGATACCTGCCAGATTGATGCCGTTATTAGCCAGCACCTGCATATCAAATTTGATGTTCTGACCAACCTTATGCGACGCAGAATCCTCCAATAGTGGGCGCAGGCGCTCGAGAACCATGCGGTGAGGCAGTTGTCCCTCGGCTATGTGTGATGACGGATTGGATTGACTGAAATTGAAGCCTGTCTGGCAGCTGTCTGCTGAAATTGTTTTTACTTCAGGAGTGGAGACCGGATGATTCGGGAGTGATGTTACATGTCCTATCGGAATGTAATAGGCCTCATGATCATGGTACGAGAATGAAAGTCCCACAATCTTTGCCACGCGCGGGTCAAGACTGGTGGTCTCCAGGTCGAATGCAAATTCACCAGCTTGCTCCAGTCCCGTTACAAGAGCGTCAAGTCCTGCTGCTGTTGTCACAGTAATATACCTTTCGGAAGAAAGGGTCGCCTTGCCGGTTAGCTCTCTGATCAGTGAGGTAAACCCAAACTTCTTAAAGATTGCGTTAAGGGACTTCTGATCCGGTTCCCGCGCCGTCAGTGTTTCAAGATCAACTGACAACGGAACATTTAGTTCAATCGTCGCCAAGCGCCGCGAGAGCAACGCCTGATCACGAAATTCACGTAGTTTTTCTCCATTTTTGCCTTTGACCTCATCAGCCCGCGCCAAAAGCGCATCAAGTGAACCAAATTCAAGGATCAGTTTGGCTGCGGTTTTTTCGCCAATGCCTGGCACACCGGGAATGTTGTCAGAGGAGTCACCTGCTAATCCCAAGATGTCAGTAACCAGTTCCGGGGCGACACCAAAGCGCTCAACTACGTCGCTAATTCCAGACTCCTTACCTTTCATGGTGTCAAGCAGGGTGACATGAGCAGTCACAATCTGCATCAAGTCCTTGTCACCGGTAACCACCACTACTTTTCCCCCTTGAGCGGAGAAACGTGCTGCCAGAGTGCCGATTATATCATCAGCCTCAAATCCCTGTAGTTCCAGCGTTGGTATGTTGAACGCTCTCACTACCTCCCGAATGGGCTCCATTTGGACGCGCAAATCATCCGGCATCGCAGCGCGGTTGGCCTTGTATTCCGGATACATTTCGGTGCGGAAGGTGATACGGCCAGCGTCAAAAACCACAGCAACATGTTCAGGTTGATAGTCCTTGAGCAGTTTGAGCAGCATCTGGATAAAACCGAAGATGGCGTTGGTGGGAAAGCCGCTGGGAGACGACAGGTGCCGGATTGCATAGTAGGCGCGGTAGATGTAGGATGAACCGTCAACAAGATAAAGTGTCTCTTGAGATCTCATGGTTTGTCATCTCCGGAAGAAGTTTCCCGGGTGAAAAGGGCAAAGGCCATGGCTGGACGCTTGCTTGATTCGCGCATGGCAAATTGCAGACCATCAAAGTTCCACCCTTTGGCAATCCAATGGTTGAGAGTTTCTTCAATCGAGTCTTCGGTGACGGTCCCAATTTCAATAACCTTGTAAATCAGCATGATTGATCCTTAAGTGGCACTCTGCTGCTACGCTGAACGAAACAGAGCAATTGTATGGGGTTGCATAAAAAAAGGCGGCTCGAAAGCCGCCATAAAGAAGTCTGTGAGAAATGATTACTTCTGGAAACCGAGTTTTGCGGAAATTTCGTCTCCCGCTTTCAGTACCAGTGGAATCAGCTCATTTTTAATGCGTTCATCAGAAAAGCGCATTGAGGGTCCGGAAATACTGACTGCACCGATAATACGGCGGGTATAGTCACGGATTGGAGCGCTGACGCACTTGACGCCGATGTCCAACTCTTCATTGTCAAGAGCGTACCCCTGTTCAGCAATGCGCTTCAGCTGTTTTTTCAGTACGTCACGATCGGCAATAGTATTCGGAGTATAGCTTTTTAGCTCTTTCGATGAGAAATATGCTTCAAGTTCCTCATCACTCATATAGGCGATCTGTACTTTTCCGGCCGCTGTGCAATATGCCGGCAGTCGTGAACCCACCCGCGGTACAACCCTGACGGTCATGGCGGTTTCGACAACGTCAAGATAGACAATGTTGAAATCTTTCAGGATTGAAACATAGGTAGTCTCATTGCAGTTAGCAACCAGTGAATCAAGTACTGGTTTTGACTGCCTGAGAAGCCCCATCTGTTTGATGAATGTCTGTCCGAGTTCAAGGGTTTTTAGGCCAAGTCGGTAGTTTTCCGTCACTTTATTCTGTTCAATGTAACTGCGGGATTCAAGAGTCGCAAGCAGCCTGAAGACATTGTTTTTGTGAAGTTTTAAGCGCTTGCTTAGTTCTGTTACGCCCAGTTCGTCAACTTCACCATGAAATTGCTCCAATAGGTCGAGGGCGTGAGAGACCGCCTGGATAAGATATTCAGATTTTTCTTTTTTTGCCATGAGATGGGTCCTTTTAATGAATTAGAGTGTTAAAAACCGTACGTGCAACATATCAAAATTAAAGAGTTAATTAAAAAACAGATCAAATATTCGATTTTTGCTATATTTCTGGAAAATACTAGAATATTGTTTTACAATTGTCAAGTGTGAATAATTGCTTTATATTTAATTATTCTATACGGTCACTGCAGCTACTCAGATTCATGTTTATAAAACACTTACGAGGATGTCATGCTGAACCTGCGCAAAAAAATACTTGTAGCAATTGATGGATCTCCTCAGTCTGACAAAGCTGCCGAAGAGGCAGTGCGTCTTGCTGCCGGGAATCAGAGCCAGTTCAAAAGTCGAATTTATGCATTGCTCGTGCTGCCGAATGCACCGACATCAACCTATACCGACTTTGTACCGACTGCCCCGATGACCGAAACAAAAAAATGGGATGAGCTTCGAGAACGAATATTTTATGTTGTGGAAAAATGTGCAGCGGAGCACAATATACCGTTAGAGATGATTGTTGAATACGGTGACCCAGCTGATAAAATAATCTCTCTTGCCAAGCGTGAAGAAATTGACGTAATTGTTATTGGCAGCTCCGGCAAGGGATTTATCCAGCGGCGAATCAAGGGGAGTGTTTCCCATACAGTAGCCAGTAATGCCGCCTGTTCGGTGTATATCGTGAGGGGTTGAATTCAGGAAGGATTCATGTCGATGTATTATTTTTTGTTGCGCCTGTTATTCGTTGTAATTGTGTTATTGTTGCCGC
>JAQUCQ010000309.1 GCA_028686145.1 Desulfuromonadaceae bacterium
AAACAGATACTCCAGCAGATCAACGACGTCAATGCCCAGATTCACCAGGTTGCCACAGCCGCCGAAGACCAGACCGCAACGACCTCCGAAATCAGCAAAAATATGCAACAGATCACCGAGGTTGTTGCCAAAACCTCCCGAGGGGCCAAAGATTCCGCTTCTGCTGCCAACCATCTTTCCGCACTGGCCGAAGATCTGCGGCGAATTGTGAGTCAGTTCAAAATTGATTAATGGAGATTAGGTAGCTACATCAATTGGTACCACCAGCAATGACGAATGAGACCACGAAAAAAGGCCAGGGAAACCCGGCCTTTTTTCGTAGCCTCACCTACTGACCGGGACAATACCTATTACGTATTGGCGCTCTACGAATATAGAGCTAAACAAAGGATGTTATACACAGGTGATTATTATAAGACTAAGTGCAGCCTGGGATTGTAAGTAGTGCAACTATGGAGTAAATGTGATTTTTTGACCATCGCTAATAATCTACCTTTTCATTTTTAAAAAACCTGACTAGGATGTATCCCATTAGCAAAAAATATTTTCAGCTTTCGTATTACTGATACGGAAAAACTGCATTTCAAAGGAATCCATGAATATCACCATTCACACGCTCGTTGCTGCATTGAGCCTCAGCAATTTCCTGCTGGCCATAGCGCTCATTGTTCACTATCGGGCAAACGGAACCCACAACAATAGCAACAAGAGCACTTTGGAAGAAGATGCATTGCAGAAAAGTGACGCGAAATACCGAATCCTGTTCAGAGATTCCCCAGACGCGTACCTGATCATCATGGATGGCGCCTTTGTTGATTGTAATCGGGCTGCTGAATCCCTTTTACGCGGTGAACGAACACAGATTATCGGCCAGTCTCCAGAGGTTCTCTCACCTGATTTTCAGCCGGATGGTAGAAAATCTTCGGACTCGGCAAAGGACAAGATTACAGTTGCCCTGCAGACGGGAAGCTGCATCTATGAGTGGGTTCATCGTCGATTTGACGGATCCGACTTCATTGTCGAGGTATCCATATCGTCAATAATGCTTGAGGGGAAACAGGCTTTATTTACCACGTGGCGAGATATTACCGAGCGCATACAAGTACAAAAAGCACTTATGGAAAACGGATATCGCTGGAAGTTTGCCATTGAAGGTTCCGGAGACGGTGTCTGGGATTGGAACATTCAGACCGATGAGTCAAAATATTCCATGCGCTGGAAGGAGATGCTGGGATATGCCGAATCCGACATCTTTCCGGTTAATAATGAATGGATTGACATGATTCATCCCGATGACCGGTCATATGTTAAGGCGGCAATGCAGGCATACCTGGATAAAATGACACCAATTTATGTTGTTGAATACCGCATGAAATGTAAGGACGGAAGCTACAAATGGATACTGAGTCGTGGCATGGTGGTAAATCGCAGCAACGACGGCGCAGCACTTCGAATGATTGGTACCCAGACAGACATCAGCGATCGCAGGCTGGTAGAAGAGGCGCTTGAGGAATCAAACCGCAAGCTTGAAGCACTCAGTGCTACTGATGGTTTAACAGGAATAGCCAATAGACGACGTTTCGACGAAATACTAGCCAAGGAATATGCCCGACATGCCCGTTCAGGGGCCGAACTGTCAATTATCCTGTTGGATATTGACCACTTCAAGTCGTTTAACGATAATTACGGACATGTCAAAGGAGACGAGTGCCTGCGTGATATTAGCCGCGTTATTGCCGGCTGCACTTCCCGTTCCGCAGATCTTGCCGCCCGTTATGGTGGCGAGGAGTTTGCCTGCATCCTGCCCGAGACAAACCACAGCGGAGCGGTTGTAATCGCTGAGAAGATCCGTAGCGGCATCCAAGCCCTCGCCATTCCCCACCAGGGCTCGTGCTCAGCAGCTTGTGTTACCGCCAGTATTGGTGTTGTAACAGAGCAGTGTGCCGTAACCGGATCTGTAGTGGATATTGTTGCCCACGTAGACGAGCTGCTTTACCAAGCCAAATCCCGAGGCCGGAATCGGGTAGAATGCGTTATTAAACCCAATCAGCCGGTGGCATAACTTACCGCATTAATAATCAATCAAGATCCAGAATAAATCTCCAGATTGAGTGGTGCGACAACACAGCCCTCTTTATTCAGCCTGGATTTCAGCAATTTTCCTGCGTTCCACTCCATACCTCCTCCTATTCATGCCAGAAACTGTCAGTTTTTTCTTTGCATCTTATTATTCAAGATGTCATATAATATAAAAAATGAAACGCTGTTATTCTTTCTTTACAGGTATACGCGGGAAACAATAAATGAATAGAGCCACTGATAACACCTCAGTTACGTCGTTGCATATCGTTGTGGTTGAAGACGACTATGAATTACGCGATATCCTTGTAGCCGGGTTACATTATTTCGGACACCGGTTGCGTGGCGTCAGTGACGGCCAGGCGTTGGACAGAGCCTTGGCTGAGTCGCCGGCCGACATAATTATCCTCGACCTCGGTCTTCCAGGAGAAGATGGTATTGCCATCGCCAGGCGCCTCCGCAATAATTACAACTGCGGAGTAGTCATGGTCACAGCCCGAGGCATGGCGGATGAGCGGGTGCTCGGCCGGGAGAGTGGTGCCGATCTGTATTTTGTCAAGCCGGTCAATATTCAAGAGTTGAATGCTGCCCTGATCAACCTGGCCCACAGGCTCTTTAAAAGAGCACAGGCTGCATGGCGCTTTACATCACGAACCTCGACACTGCATACACCTCAAGGGGTGACAATTCACCTGACAGCCCAGGAATGCCTCTTGATGCAGAAGCTGCTTGAGGTTCCGGGCACTAATGTGCCACGCAGAGAAATTTTCAAGGTGCTCAATCAACCGGATGACATCTATGCCGATAAACGTCTTGAAACGCTGATCAGCCGCCTGAGAAGCAAGGTTAAGTCCGCCGATACAACGTCAGAATTGCCGGTACGCGCCCGGCATAATATGGGTTATGCTTTTCTGGCCGAGGTTTCGGCATGAACAGTGATCTGCTTACCATTATGCCAAAATCTGTCACGTACGCGAATGCACCGGAGGAGAGCTGGTTATCATCAGCCAGATCCGATACACAGTTGCGCACCGTGTTAAACATTATGCCAATCGGCGCGGGCTGGCTTGATCAGGAAGGGCGCTGCGCATTCGTGAACAGCTCTTTCGTGATTCTGTTCGGGTATACCGTTGACGAGATAACCGATGCCGAGCAGTGGCTATTAACGGTTTGTCCCGACAGTGCTCCCCGTGAAGCAATTGCTGCCTGGTGTGCAGGACAGGGCACCGCCGTGCAATGCGACATAGATTCATCCCCAGTACCGCTGGATATCACCTGCAAGGATGGCACAGTAAAACAGATTTTTTTTATGGCCAGGCCAGCGTTACATCGCCTGATCTTGACCTTTCGTGAACGATGCGACCTTAGCGATACGCTCAAAACACGCATAGCACAGGCAGTGGAGGAGTTGCACCAGAAGGATGACATTCTGGCCAGTCAAAATCGATTGCTGGTCGATCTTGCGCCAGAAGCAATCATTGTCTTCGACACACAGCTTGGCCGTATCACCGATGCCAATGTCAAGGCGGAAGAGTTATTCGGTTGCAGCCGCGATATTCTGCTGACATCCAGCCCCCTGCAGTTTTATATGCAAAAACAGCCTGATGGTCTGCCAGTTGTTCCACGTTTTTATGAAAATTGTGAAAGGATCATTGCAGGAGAGGTCCTGGTTATAGAGCGGGCTATCAGAGGTGCTTCAGGAAACGAAGTTGTATGCGAGGTACGACTGGTCAGGCTTCCATCCCCACACAATCTGCTGATCCGTGCCAGTTTCTTTGACATAACCGAACGCCTACAAATCCAAAATGAGCTGACTAACGCTCTTGCCTATGAACACCGACTGAATGAGGAGCAGCGACAGTTCATGGGACTCGTCTCGCATGAGTTACGCACTCCGCTCTCAATCATCGACGGCACGGCCCAACTGATGGCAATGACAGCTTGCAAGGACAAAGAGTGCCTCATTCATGCCGAGCGCATCCTGTCTTCAACAAAACGCCTTTCCAGTCTAATTGACACCTGTCTTACCGAGGAGCGACTCTGCACATCCGGCTGGACTCCCGTCATGGTATCCGAAGATATCCGCAACCTGGCTCTGAATGTCATTATCCACGCCCAGACTGGTACGGATCAGCACCTGATTCTATCTGACCTGGACGGTTTTCCCGATCTATACGACTGTGATCCAATGCTGATTAAGGTGATGCTTAACAACCTGCTCGACAATGCCA
>JAQUCQ010000025.1 GCA_028686145.1 Desulfuromonadaceae bacterium
ATATTGCCGAATGTGAAAAAATCTTGATAGAGGCGGGGCTGAAAACTTCTCTTCACTCTTATGGGACCAATATTGAAGGTGAGTGGGACGACGTATTTGCCGCAATCAAACGTTGCCACGAAAAGGTTCATGAATTGGGAGCGCCGCGTATCACAACTACCATCAAGCTTGGCACGCGTACTGATAGGGATCAGACCATGGAGGATAAGATTGATAGTGTGAAAAGCAAGCTTGCTGCCTGACATATTTACTCTCTCCAGAACTCTTGGCAGTTATTTTTAAAATATTTCCGCTGTCGGAGTCCTCAAATGGTTGAACTTGAACAACCTGTTCAACTCTGGGGAATCAGCCTAAGTAACCTCAAGCATCAGACGGCTTAACTGCCCTTTTTTGCGGATGAGCGAAAGAAACTCTTTGCAATTCAAGCAATGGATGTTATCAACGACCGCTTCAGTTGAATGTCAGTAACATTTTGAAGGCTGCTACTTGGGAAAGAAAGAGCCGAGCCATACTTAATTCCACCGAGCTGAAGACCTAATCGAGTGAAAAAGTTGGATATGGAATAGTTTTGTTAAATTAGTGATAGATTTAAATCCGGGAGAGAATGATTGAAAGTAACAGAAAAATCATTACGTGCACGATGCACCGAAATAAATATGGGATTGTTGAAAAATACTACATTTGGTATCCGCTTTGAACGATTATCAGCAGGTTATAAAGTGGAACTCCAATATCGAGACGCGACCCCCCCTCAGGTCCTCATTCAAGACGCTACAGCTTCTGAAGCCGCTGCTGCTATAGAAGGCGCCGTATTAGGCGCAGTTGCCGTGAAATCCGCTGGGACTGGAACTCCTGAATACGTGACAAGAGAAACCTTTGTGCGCCAAGTTGGCGAACGATGCCCTAAGTGCCAGACTAAAGACCTCAATCTTGGACATTTGTCAGTTGTAAAAGGTGAGATTGTTCAACACTGTTCTTGTATTCGCTGCGGCTTGGTCTGGAAAAGTATTTACCGACTCGATGATTACGACTGTTCCTCTGCCGCTGTGGTTCTGGAACCTTGATACTTGCAAACCGACAATTATAATTAATTTTTAAAAGGATTCCTAATGTATAGCAATTGGCATGATCATATTAAGCCCTCTCAGCTGCAAGCTGACGAAGATACTCTTACTGCCACTTATGGCAAGTTTTACGCTGAACCGTTTGAAAATGGTTTTGGAACTATACTTGGTAACTCGCTACGACGTGTTCTTCTCTCGTCTATTCGGGGGGCCGCAATTACTTCTTTGCGAATCAAAGGTGTTTTGCATGAGTTCTCGGCTATTCAAGGTGTCACCGAGGATGTTACTGAGATAATCTTAAACCTGAAAGCAGTCCGGTTTAAATTGCATTCTACTGAACAGGCCACTGTTCACATTAAGTGCAAAGGAGCCGGAGTTGTCACTGCTGGCAGTATTATTACCGGGCATAATGTTGACGTAATGAATCCTGACAAATACATCGCCACCTGTGGAGCTGATGCTAATCTTGATATTGAGATGACTATAAAAATTGGTCGCGGGTATGTACCTGCTGAGCGCAATCGAAGTGAAAACGATCCAGTTGATTCTATCGTGATTGATTCTATTTATACACCGATCAAAAAAGTTAATTTTTCTGTCAGCACATCACGTGCCGGACAATCGACCGATTATGACAACTTAGCTCTTGAGGTCTGGACTGATGGCAGTGTCACACCTGAAGACGCAGTTGCGTATGCGGCTAAGATTTTGAAGGAACAACTGACAATATTCGTTAATTTTGATGAGGAATATGTGCCGCCAGTAGTTGAAGATCTTCAAGAAGCTGATGCCGATTTAAATGAATACCTGTATCGCAAAGTTACGGACTTCGAACTGTCGGTCCGGTCAGGCAACGCTCTTAAAAACGCCGGGATTACGGTTATTGGCGAGTTGGTCATAAAATCTGAATCCGAGATGCTGAAAACAAAGAACTTCGGCCGGAATTCACTAACAGAGATGAAAGATCTTCTAAGCGGCATGGGGCTCTGTTTTGGGATGAAAATTCCGAATTTTCCGGACCCTGAGCTCATGGATCAGTTAGATGACGATTCAGCCGAGGATGAAGATTAACGTCGAGACACATTTTTATCCGGTTCTATTCACAGATTCATACATAAACTTGTTTTTTTAGTAAAAATGAGAGGGGCTAACTTATTGGTTGGCCCCTCTTCAAGTATGAAACTAAAAACGCAGTGACTAAATGTTGCTGTCGAGTTTGTGGAAAGGTAATTTGAAATTGGCGGAGTCCTGAGACGCGAGTGCCTGCTATTAACTGGATGCCTCCGTTCATTGGGTTAGTGCTTACATAGCCACGAACTGACGTTCGAGATACTGAGGGTTTTTTGCCCATAATTTCTTACCTATGTGATGATATGGGGCCTGATAATCCCGGAAAATAAAAAGGTTATATCTTTCTTTTTTGATGTTACAGCGTGAAAGAGCTCACGCCTGTGGCAGCACGGCAATGAGTTCGGCCGTAGTCATTATTGCATGGGCAAAGTTGGGGCCATTCAGTGTGTGTGCTGCATGCATCCGATCCATAGAAAAGGCTGCAGTTGCATCTTTCACCAGTGTTACGTGGTAGCCGAGTTCCATAGCATAGCGACCGGTGGCCTCAATACAGGTGTTGGCCAGCATGCCAACCAGAATGACCTTATCGATCCCGTGCTGTTTGAGTTGGAAGTCTAGGTCAGTACTCGCAAAGCCGTTCTGAGCCCAGTGCTCCTTGATAACGATGTCGCCTGATTGGGGCATGAAGTCTGGATGCCATTCGCCGCCCCATGCACCCTTTGCAAAAACCTGCCTCTTACCAACAGCAATCTGGTCCGGACTCGGATGAGCCCAGCTTTCATAGTCGCCCGGTTCCAAGCGACGATGGGGAACGAAGAAGATACGGATGCCGGTCGCGCGGATCAGGGACATGACGTTTCGCAGGTTGTCCAAGAGACCGACCTCCCCGGCAACAGCTTCAACCAGCGGCCAGAGCTTGCCGCCATTGGACAGGAAATCATTATAGGGATCCACCAGAAGCAGGGCCGTCTGTTCTTTCGTATAGCTGGAATAAGTCATTTTATTTCTCTTTCTGATGTTATTCCCCCATGTTTACGGATTCCCTGAGGGTGCTGTCAATCATAACAATGTCACCTGTGGTGATTTTTTAAAATGTTATCACGCATAATTGATATGGCAATAGCAGGATCAACGCTAAGATGAAATCGATTGCTTTGATGGATACTGGGGAGTTCAAAAAGAAAGCCGCCTTGACCGTAATTCAATCTTTGGTAGTATGTATCTAACATCCGACAGGAAAGGATTAAAGGAGCGAACGGGTTTAAATGTGCCCCCTGATTGTTTTCAAAAGGATGAATATACCAGTAGTGTAGCGGGGTTCTCGTGCTGACTACGTATCGGTACGAAAGATAGTATGCAACAATGAATACTGACAGTATTTATAATGGAGGCTCGCCGGCAATCGGTATCGACCTGGGCGGTACCAAAACGGAAGCGGTGCTCCTGGCCACGGACGGAACTGTACTGTGGCGGCAGCGACGTCCCACTCCGAGAGCACATGGTTACGATTCCATGTTGTCCATAGTGACAGGGATGATCCGGGACGCTGCTGCCCATGTTCCCGGGGATACCTCCTATACGGTTGGAATCGGCATACCTGGTTCACTTGATGCCTCATCAAGCTTGGTACGCAATGCCAACTCGACCTGTCTGATTGGCCGTCCTCTCCAAGCCGACATAGAACAATTACTCGGCTGCTCTGTCCAGATCCGTAATGACGCAAACTGTTTCACTTTGGCAGAGTGTCATGCAGGAGCCGGACGCGGATACGGGCTGGTCTTTGGTGTCATCATGGGGACTGGTTGCGGTGGCGGGATTTGTATAGATGGTGTGGTACGAGAGGGGCCGCACCGGATTGCGGGCGAGTGGGGACACCTGTCTGTGGCTCCTGGCGGAGCCGAATGTTATTGTGGCAATCGGGGCTGCGTGGAGACACTGATCAGCGGTTCAGGCGTAGAGGCAGCTTTTTTCCGGGAGCATGGACAACGAATGTCCATGGATGAAATCGTAGCGCAGGCACGGGAAGGTGAAACCAGATGCAAGGATGCGTTTGATCGCTTCCTAGACGACTTTGGCAGGTGCCTGGGAGGGGTAATCTCCATTATTGATCCTGATGCGGTCGTGCTTGGGGGCGGACTCTCCAATATTGACGAACTGTATGCTGTCGGCACCGAGAGGGTGAAAAGGTTCGCTTTCCACGACAAACTGCAAACGCCCATTCTGAAGAATCAATTGGGGGACTCGGCCGGAGTTTTTGGCGCTGCGTGGATTGGGCAGTCAATCAACAAAATAGATCAAAGATACTTGGTATCATAGCCAAGTAGGAAAATGGTTTGGAGGTTTTTATCGATAGCATAACCGCCAGAGTAATTAGTGTTAGTTATCTGCTATCGGGTGGAAGGTATATGTAAAGAGCGTGGAGGAAAGAGATGCTGAAGAAACATAGTAGCGAAGGATACAAACAGGCACTGGACGGAATCAAACAAAAGACTCTCGTGCATGGCGACAAAACATTGATGGTTGAATTCCAGCTGCAACAAAACGCTACTCTGCCGCTGCACTCGCATGTACATGAGCAGACCGGGTACTTGGTTACGGGCCGAATTCGGCTGACGATTGGAGCGGATGTCCATGACGTGCAGCCGGGAGACAGCTGGTGTATTCCCGCCGGCACTCTCCACGGTGCCGAGAGTATGGAAGAGTCTGTGGCTGTCGAAGTATTCTCTCCGGTGAGGGAAGAGTATAAATAAGCTACTGTTTTTTTAATCTGCATCATCATTTGAGCAGAGCAGGAGGGCTCTATGAATATGGCAGTACGATTCCACGAGTTTGGAAATCCTGAAGTACTTCGGTGGGAAGAAATTGATATAGCTGGTCCGGGGCCGGGTGAAGTACGTATTCGCCATGAGGCGGTCGGAATTAATTTTATCGATATCTATCAGCGAACCGGTTTGTACACGGTGCCGCTGCCGGCAGTTGCCGGAAATGAGGGAGCCGGGATAGTTGAGGCAGTCGGTGATGGGGTAATATTGGTCAAGCCGGGGGATCGGGTAGCGTATGCAGGAAGTACCGGCTCTTACTGCGAAGTACGTAACATAGCAGCCGACCGGTTGTGTCTCCTCCCCGACGACGTGACATTTGAGCAGGGTGCGGCAATGATGCTTAAAGGTTTGACAGTACAGTATCTTATCCGCAGAACCTACCGAGTGCAACACGGTGACGTGGTTGTTTTCCATGCCGCAGCCGGGGGCGTGGGATCGATAGCATGCCAATGGCTAAAGTCGCTTGGTGCCACGGTTATCGGCACCGCTGGGTCGGCTGAAAAGTGTGAGTTGGCACTCCGGAATGGCGCCAACTTCTGTATCAATTACCGTACTGAAAATATTGTTGAACGAGTTCGGGAAATAACCAATGGAGAAGGAGTGCCTGTTGTCTACGACTCAGTCGGCAAAGATACGTTTGAATCTTCGTTGAAATGCCTGAGTCCCCTTGGATTGCTGGTAAGTTTCGGCAACGCGTCAGGTCCGGTGCCGCCGGTAAACCTTGGGCTTCTTGCACAGCATGGCTCACTGTATATTACCCGTCCGTCCCTAGCCACCTACACAGCAAAGCGTGCGGACCTTGAGTACATGGCGCAGGAACTTTTTGATGCTGTACTATCCGGGGCGGTCAAGATAGATATCAGTCGTCGTTATCCGCTCAAAGATGCCGTGCACGCTCATTCCGACCTTGAGGCGCGCAAAAACACCGGCTCCAGTATATTACTTCCACATTAGGCTGTTTAAACCGGGCTCTGAAAAGAGGGATGCATGTTTGAATCTCAATACAATGATGAGATGGAAGCCGAAGTGAAACGCCTTGAAGCTAAAATGCGAGCCATCAACGCCGGACATCCTGAATGGATCAACGCCTGCGTAGCCTGTGGATGTGAGCTGGCTGACATCAATACCGACCGGTGTGCACAGTGCCTCTAAGACTGCTGTCTGATACAGTATGCCTAGAGGAAAATTGGGTACAGGTTATTCGAAATAGAGCGATTGGAGATAAGACTCATGATTGAAGCTCTGATATTGATTGATATGCAGAAAGACTACTTTCCCGGCGGTCGCATGGAATTGCGTGGCAGTATCGAAGCTACAGGAGCAGCCTCATGTCTCCTTGCAGCTTTTAGAGAAGCTGCGCTGCCGGTCTTTCACATTCAGCATATATCCACCAACCCCTCTGCCACTTTTTTTCTACCGGGAACCACCGGCATCGAGATTCACCACAGTGTCGCGCCACTCCCCGATGAGCCGGTCATTATCAAACACTATCCTAACAGTTTCCGTGGGACCGATCTGCTGGAAAGAATCCGGCGTGCTGAAGTTGACAGTATCCTCTTCTGCGGAATGATGACGAGCATGTGTGTCGACGCGACGGTCAGGGCCGCCTTTGATCTCGGGATAACCTGTACTGTTGCTCAAGATGCCTGCGCCACTCGTGATCTTATGTTTAGCGGCGAAACGATCCCTGCCCCTCAGGTACATGGGGCTTTCCTGGCAGCTCTTGGTGCTGTCTACGCGGACATCAGAACAACAGATACCATTCTTGAAGAAATGCACAATGGGTAATGAAGATGCAATGACACCCAATCACTCCAACAGAAGAAACCGATACTCATTCGCCATTGAAATCAGTCCAAAATATCGAAACAAACCGATCTTGCGCGGCAACTTCAAGCCCTTTCACGACGTCTTGTTGTTTTTGATATCCAATCTATGAAGAACCGGAATCCTATCGAGATTTAGAAAAACTCTCTACACATTCATCGTGGCTCCATGAGTCCAATTCGCCGTTAGTCAGTTTTACCTGCACGGTCTGTCCTTCCTGGGTACATCCAAAAGAATAACCCACCTCGCCGTTTTTCATATTAAACAGCGGGACATGCTCATCTCGCTGTTCTGTCCGGTAGCATACTTGATCATATTTAGTCGTAGTCACAAAACTCACCCCCTTTTTGTGCTAAAGGCTTTTGAGGTTGCTGAATTCGCCCCATTCCAGATATGTTTTAGGCTCTTCAACAAATAAATAAATTTCTTCCAGCATCTTTAAATGATCACGTTCTTTGTCAGCCAGCAATCGACAGATATGCTTCAACTGCTCGTTCTCCGCCTGCCTATTCAGCTGATCCAGAAATTCGATAGTTTCTTTTTCTTCCTGCTCAGCAAAGCGGCAAACATCCGGATCGCCTTTCATGGACTTAGCCACCTGATCCAGTCCCCGCTGCGGACTAAATGCGCACAGAGCGTCTTTCAGCCCTTCGAGATTCTGCGTGCCAGACGTTGGTATGTTTTTTTTCATCGCAATCAATTTTTCCACATGCTCACCTTCTGCAGCTGCGAATAACGAAAACAGGCGCTTCATCTCATCATCTGCAACAGCTTCCGAGAGGCGTTCGTAATGAGCCTGCGTCTCTTTTTTCATCTTTATGGTATATTCGAGGATGTTCATCACACTCTCCTTTCCCCTGCAGTCACCGGCCTTGTAACGTGCTATTCAACTTACAAATATATTTTACCACTTTTACATAGTCATAGTATCAAAAACTTGATCTATATGGTCGGGTACAATAGTTTGCACAGCCCGCCCACACAGTAAAATACGCAGTCCCGATTGTCGCTGATTTGACGGCAGATTTTACAGCAATATAAGCTCCACATCACAGAAGACTGAAGAAGAAAACTCATGGGAAATCGTGTTAATTTAGGGAAGGTTGTTCCTGAGTTATATAAGGCAGTTGTAAGCGCGGCCAAATTTGCAGCATCAGCAAGAATCTCTCAGGAACTGGGTTGGTCCAGTTTCGCAGTAGCCAACTGTCATTCGGATAACACAGCACGCAGCAGTTGCTCGAACTGCACAATATTGTAGGGTTTTGTTAATGCACATTTAAAACCATGAGAACGGTAGTCGGACATGACTGGATCATTTGAATAGCCGCTCGACACAATCAGGCACGCCTCAGGATCAAACGAAAGAATCTGCTGTGCGGCTTCTTTCCCTCCCGTACTGCCGGGTATTGTCAAATCCATGATAACTGCCGAATAGGGTGTCCCGGATTCCCAGGCTGTTTTGTACAGGGCAATCGCTTTTTGGCCATTTTCACATGCTGTCGCCTGATGTCCCAGGTATTCACACATTTCAGTTGTCATATTTCGGATCGTTTCCTCGTCGTCCATGACAAGAATGGAGCCGCCCACATGATGACCGTCTTTCTGAGGTGCCGTGCTGTTCGTATATTTTGAGTAGGTTCCACCGATTGACGGCAGGTGGATAGTGAAGCTGGTTCCTTCACCCGTTACGGAACTTACTCCGATGTGGCCTTCATGCCGGTTGACAATCGAGTAGACCGAAGCGAGCCCAAGGCCGTTTCCGGAGAATTTTGTTGTAAAGTAGGGGTCAAAGATCTTTTTCAAATCATCATCCGGAATTCCGCATCCCTGATCGGCAAATGTTACCCGGATATACGTTCCAGAAGGAAGCATTATGGCATTATTGCTGGTCAGTATTTCGTTTCGAGCGGCGATAGTCAGCTTTCCACCCTCTGCCATAGCTTGCATGGCATTGATGATGAGGTTGTTGAATACCTGACTCATCTGCCCTTCGTCCGCTTCGAAGGCATGGATTGAATCGGGAATATCGATGTTACAGCTGATGTTTGAGCCATGGAGCACAAGCGAGACGGATTCAGTCACAAGATGTTGGAGTGATACCACCTTCTTGACCGGGTCGCCGCCGCGTGCAAAGGTCAAGAGCTGGTGGGCGAGTTCGCTTGCCCGCACGGATGCTTTTTCTGCTTCAACCAGCGGTTTGTATGCAGTATTGGTGGGATCAAGAAACATCTGCGCGAAGGAAATATTTCCCATGATTACGGTCAAGATGTTGTTGAAATCGTGGGCAATGCCGCCGGCAAGAATACCTAACGATTGCAGCTTGTCAATTTTCAGCCGCTCTTTTTCGTGCTCTTTGCGTTCAGTTATATCCCTGGATACGCCGTGGTATCCGATAATTGCGCCGTGTGCGTCACGCTCGGGTGTGGAGTTTATTTCAGCCCACAACCAGCTGCCGTCTTTACATCGGTGTCGTGCTTCAAAGGTTGAAATGCAGGTCAAATCTCCCTGTTTTTCAGCCTCCAGCCTTTTTTGAGCCGCTTTCTTGAGTGACGAGATCCCCTCTTCGTCGAATAGCTCAAAAACATGGTGGCCAATCACTTCTTCGGCTTTGTAACCGCGCAGTTTTTCGTCTGCCGGGCTGATATAGGTGAATCGATAATCGCAGTCCAGTTTCCAGACAACATCAGATATGCTCTCTGTCAGCAGGCGGTAGTGGGCCTCGCTTTCACGCAACGCTTCCTCTACCCGCTTAAGCTCGGAGATGTCTCGAGTGATCGAGAGAATGCATGGCTCACTTTCCAATTCAATGATCCGGGCGGACATCAGGCCGGTAAGGGTCGAGCCGTCCTTGTGTTTGAATTGCGCCTCAAGATTATTGACAATTCCGTGATCTTTTAGCCCTCGTGCAAGGCGGTCTCGGTCCTCTGGGTTAACCCAGATATTCAAATCGAGAGACGTTCTGTCAATGACATCTTCTGAGGTAAAGCCTGTAATAGAGGTGAATCCGTCGCTGATCTCCCGGTACATTCCGTCGCTGAGGCGGGTGATATTAATGGCGTCGGGAGACACGCGAAATGCGGTTGAAAACCTCTCTTCTTTTTTGCGCAGCTCTGTTTCCAGAAGCTTAAGTTCTGAAATTTTATCCAGCAGGGCGGCATTAGTTGCCAATAATTCCGTGGTCCGTTCCTGGACCCGCTTTTCCAACCTGGCATGCGATTTTTGTAATTCCTCTTCGGCCTGCTTGCGTGTGGTGATGTCTATATGTTGAATTACGGCGTGCGTTATTTTTTGACTTGAATCCTTAATGGGAAAGATCGTTACGTCGAGGATCGCAAAAGCATGCTGCTTCAATTGAAGATTTTTCAACTGCGAGCTGTCATAGCGGAGTTCAAAATTGACCGACTCACCGGCATCGAAAACACGCCTGACCAAAGTCATCAAGCCTTGCTTTTCAATGATGGAATCATCGAAGATGTTGTAAATACCGACAACTTCACATTCAGTTATGTGCAGTAAGTCCGTGCATGCCTTGTTGATCTTGATAAGTGTGCCCTTCACGTCAGAAATCCACATGGGATACGGGCTTTGGTCGATTATGCTGTCAAGAAAAGACTGAGTCGGTAGTATTACTTCTGGTGGTGTGCAAACGGTACTATTACTCACTTCTTCCATTGTTAAAGCCCTCTGGAAATTAAATTTGACCAGAATCGATTCTGCATCCGGATAATAGAGTAATATGGCAAATAGCGACTGTGGGGGGTAAACTAAAAAAGTGGCGATATAATATACCGTGCGAATGAATAATGCCAGAACTTGGCTCTGTAATGACTGTTACAGCGCTTTCGTTGCTGGCAATAAACCTGATCAGGAGGCTGACAGGGATTTTAGAATGTGCAGTTGGAGATAGTTCACGTTGGGCACCACTTATGTTAATAGTGTGTTAAACTTCGCGCAGATCAACATATAAGCAGTTGCGCTTGGGAGGTTGTATTGCGGGCGAAACTGGCGGCTGAAAAAGCGTATTTAATTACACTGTCATCTTTCATGAATGGCGTGCTGTGAAACACATCATCAGCTTTCGAGAGCAAATGAACCGAAAACGCTCAAATATAATTCTGATCGGAATGCCGGGTGCAGGCAAAAGCACCGTCGGAGTAATTCTGGCGAAGCAGACATTACGTGGTTTTGTGGATACGGACGTACTCATCCAGACGTCACAAAAACGGACTCTGCAGGATATTGTGGATTCTGAAGGGTATGCTGCATTGCGGGAAATAGAGGAAGGCGTTCTGCAGGGGCTTTCTGTCACAAACTGCGTTATTGCCACTGGAGGCAGCGCTGTTTACAGTGACAGTGCCATGGCGCATCTCAAAGAGAACGGCATTGTCATTTTTCTGGATGTGGATCTGCCCACACTTGAATCAAGGATTCACGACTTCCGCACGCGAGGTATTACAAAAAGACCCGATCAGGACTTGGTGGACTTATTTCACGAACGCTCCACTCTGTACTCAAAGTTCGCGGATATTACTATCAGCTATGTCGGGCTGACGCAAGATGCTGTTTGTGCGCAGATTTTGAACGGATTGAGAGATAAAAGCTGACCAGACCGCGTGACGACACAGTTTGTTCCGGCGGACCGTTCGCATGCTGACGTTTGTCGGGTCATGATGCAGATAAAATAGATGGTATAAATAGGGTTCTCTTGTCGGAGAATTTATGGTAGTATCCACTGCTGTTTTGCAGGACATTATTTACTGAAATTCCGAAATTTTCCCCTGAATTTGATGCAGAAATAACGCGTTAATTGCTGATACGAGGTACTAATGCAGATCCCAGCGGAAATCGCAACGAACAAGGTAGCGGTTAATATTGAAGATGAAATGAAGCGTTCCTACATGGATTACGCCATGTCGGTCATTATCGGACGCGCCCTTCCGGATGTGCGCGATGGTCTTAAACCGGTTCACCGGCGCTGCCTCTACGCCATGTACGACATGAGCAACGACTATAACAAGCCGTACAAAAAATCGGCCCGTGTGGTCGGTGATGTAATCGGTAAGTATCATCCGCACGGTGACACGGCCGCGTACGACACCATCGTGCGTATGGCTCAGGATTTTTCGCTCCGCTACATGCTGGTGGACGGCCAGGGTAACTTTGGTTCAGTTGATGGCGACCGTCCGGCTGCGATGCGTTATACCGAGATTCGGCTGCGCCAGCTTTCCCATGAACTGCTGGCCGACCTGGACAAAGAAACTGTCAACATGGTCCCGAACTACAACGAGGAGATGCTGGAACCAACGGTGTTGCCGGCCAAGTTTCCGAACCTGCTGGTAAACGGGTCAACCGGCATTGCTGTCGGAATGGCCACCAACATTCCACCCCACAATCTTGGTGAAGTGATTGATGGCATCATCGCCGTAATCCAGAATCCGGAAATAGATTTTGAGGAGTTGCTGACAATGATACCGGGGCCTGACTTTCCGACCGGTGCTACCATTTACGGCCGCCAGGGTATCAGGGATGCGTACCGTACCGGTCGCGGTATTATCCAGATCCGTGCCAAGGCCCACGTAGAAGCCTCAAAACGTTCAGAGCGCCAGGCAATCATTGTTACCGAGCTTCCCTATCAGGTCAACAAGGCTCGTTTGATCGAAAAGATTGCCGAGCTGGTTAAGGAGAAGAAGGTCGAAGGGATTACCGAGATTCGCGACGAGTCCGACCGACAGGGGATGCGGATTGTCATCGAGGTCAAACGGGACGAAAACGCTGAGGTGTTGCTCAACCAGCTCTACAAGCAGTCCCAGATGCAGGTGTCGTTCGGTATTATCATGCTGGCAATTGTCCATAACCGTCCCCGTGTGTTGACCCTGCGCGAGATGATGGATTGCTTTATCGAACATCGCAGCGAAGTTGTAACCCGGCGTACCAACTTCGAGCTGAAAAAGGCACTAGCCCGGGCCCATATTTTGGAAGGTCTCAAGATTGCCTTGGATTGGCTTGATGCTGTAATCGAGATGATCCGTGAGTCTAAAACTCCTCCCGAAGCTAAATTGGGGCTGATGGAAGGAAAGTTTGCCGATCCCGAATTCCTGGCGCGACTCAATCTGCCCCGCCCTGTTGGTTTTGAAAGTTCAGTGCAACTGTCTGAAATCCAGGCCCAAGCTATCCTTGAGATGCGCCTCCAACGCCTGACTGGCCTCGAGCGTGACAAGATCATCGCTGAATACGAAGAAATTATGAAGCTTATCGCCCGTCTGCGGGAGATTCTGGCGTCCGATACCGAAATTCTCAAGATTATCGTTGCTGAATTGACCGAAATGCGGGAACGGTTTGGCGATAAACGCCGCTCGGAAATTGCTGACAAGAGCGCTGATATTTCGCTGGAAGATACCATCGAAGACGAAGAGATGGTGGTCACCATTTCCCACACTGGCTATATCAAGCGCAGTGCCGTTGACCTGTACCGCTCGCAGCGTCGCGGCGGCAAAGGCAAGACCGGCATGAAGACCAAAGATGAGGATTTCGTCGAACAGCTCTTTATCGCCTCAACCAAGGATTACCTGCTCTGCTTCACCGATGCCGGGCGAATGTACTGGCTCAAGGTCTACGAGATTCCGGAGGGGAGCCGAACCACCAAGGGAAAGGCGGTCGTTAACCTGGTCAACGTCGCGGCCGGAGAAAAGATTACCACGATCCTGCCGGTCAAGGAGTTCAGCGAGAATACATATCTCTTCATGGCCACCCAGAATGGTGTTGTCAAGAAGACTCCTCTGGTTGACTACTCCAATGTCCGGAGCGGCGGCATTATCGCTGTTAATCTGGATGATGGCGACAAGCTGATCTCCGTGGCGCTGACCGATGGCAGCAAGGACATCTTCCTTGCTTCGCGGGGCGGTAAAGCCATTCGCTTCAACGAAGAGGATGTGCGCTCCATGGGACGTGTTACCCGCGGGGTGCGCGGTATGAACCTTGCCAAGGATGACCGGGTGATCGGCATGGAGATTGTTGACAATACGGCCGTCGGCTCGACCATCTTCACTGTCTGCGAAAACGGCTTTGGCAAGCGTACCGATCTGGACGAATACCGCGACCAGTCGCGTGGCGGCAAGGGAATCATCACCATAAAAACCACCGAACGGAACGGCTGTGTGGTCAACGTCATGCAGGTTGCGGATGACCACGATCTGATGGTAATTACCGATCAGGGCAAGATCTTGCGGGTGCCGGTTTCCGGATTTTCGGTCATCGGGCGGAATACTCAGGGTGTCACCCTGATGAATACCGAAGATAATGAGAAGGTTGTAGCTGTCGCCCGTCTGGCTGAAAAGGATGAGGACGAAGAAGGTATTGAAGAAGGTATGGAAGGGACTGAAGAAGAGGTCTAGCAAAACTTCAGTCAGCGGACAGACGAAAAACAGAACCGGGACGCGGCCAATCAGCTGCGCCCCGGTTTTTTATGGCAACAAAATGGTACAAGTCCGTTTAGTGGTAAAATGACACTCCCACCAATATCTTGCTTGAGTTGATTGGTTCATTAGGCTCAGCTGTGCCGGCATTTGAAATGTGATGATAGCGGTACTCAAAATTCAGTGCGGTTTTCTTGTCGATGAAATACTGCAGCCCGGTTCCCCCTTGGTAACTGAAGCACAGTTTTGTGCCCATCGTTGGCAGTCCCAGGTCGACATACAACGGGCCGCCTCCAGCAAATACGTAGGGTACAAACCTATCCAGGCTGGTGAATCTCCAATGGCCGAGCACATATCCTCCCACCATGGAGCGGCCGCCATGATCCACCGCCATGTGGTAGGGAAGCTCAAGTAAGATCTCATGTCGACCTTGATACCAACTCCCTTTGCCGACCTCATCAGAGAGAAAAAAACCGGCCCGCAGGATCAAGTCCCACGTTTGGACCTGATGGCGGGTTGCCCCGAAGCCAACATGCGAGATGCCGTAACCGGTGAGGACGCCGTATTCACCGGACGCAGTAGAAGCCGTGTTGTCTGCTGAGGCCGCGAGCGGCAGAGAAAAAATGATCAGCACTGCCAAGCAGAGGGTGCGTGTTTTAAGATTCATTGGAAAGACTCCTGTGCAATTGATGCACAACGGTTACCACTTCTGTTTTCTCTCAAACGCCAGTATCTCGGGCAGATGACGCATAAATGACATGATACTGTGGGGGGATTTCCATAGCATTTGCGTATATCCCCATTGAATGCGGTGGCGGTGGTAGAAGCGCCGGATGAATTCGTCATAGAGATCTTCCAGTTGCTGTTTGGTCATTCCGTGTGGCACGAAAACGAAGTTCAGGCAATTCATCAGATCCCAGTTCTCCTCGAATTCACCCCGCTCTCTGATCGTGGCATAGATTGGTGCGCCGGGAAATGGGGTGAATTTTGTGACATTGATCTCGTCCAGCGGCAGTGACAGGGCATAATCAATCGTGCGGCGGATAGCTGCCGCGTTCTCGCCCGGCAGGCCGACCATAAACAGCCCTTTGACCCGCATGCCGGCCTCCTTCACCATGAGCAGTTTCCGTCCCACTTCGTCCAACCCTAAAAATTTCCGATGTTGTTTTACTATTTCCGGATCACCGGACTCGATACCGAAATTGACCTGCCAGCATCCGGAACGTTTGAGCAGCGTCAGCAGCTCCAGGTCCACATGTTCCAGACGGGCAATGCAATTGTAGGTAACTTTCAACCCCTTGCGTTCCTTGATTTTGCAGAACTCTGCCACTCTTTTGCGGTCAAAGGTAAACAGGTCATCATAAAAAGACACATGGCGGACGCCATACTGCTTGTTAAGCAGTTCCATATGCTCGACAATATACTCTGGAGAGTTGAATCTAAAGCCGCGGCTGAATACGGACCGGTCGCAGTACGAACATGAGTACGGGCACCCACGGCTGGAGATAATGCTGGTATTGGGAGCTGTCGGGTAACTGAAGAGCGGCAGGTTGTAGCTCCGGGGATAGTGGGGCAGCTTGTGGTAGGCGGGAAAGGGGAGATCATCCAGATTTTTGATCAGCTCACGATGAGGCGAAAGAGTCCCTTTGCCGTCCGCGCCGCGATAGGCCACACCGGGAATCTGGCTGATTCCTTTGAAACCGGCTTGAGCCAGTTCCAGCATGGTATTTTCCCCTTCGCCGATCACCAAGCAGTCAATGGCCGGGAATGTGTCCAGAAGCGGTGCACCGATAGTACAGGCGTGAGCCCCGCCAAAGAGGGTGAATGTATGTGGCGCTTTTTCCTTTACCGCGGCAGCGATGCGATACCCCTCATTGAATGAGGAGGTTGTCGTGGATATTCCCAGACAGTCAGCTCCGCGCCGGATGATTTCATCGACCAGTTCGGCAAGTGGTAGCGGTGTTGCATAACAGTCGATTATTTCAACATCGATGTCCGCCCGTTCAAGTACGGCGGCAATGCTCATCATGCCCAAGGGTGGCATCAGGTTGAATATAGTGCTGATATCTTTCATCCCTCCCAGCCAGTTGCTGCCGTAGGGGTGCAGGAGGATGACTTTCACTCGTAAACTCCGCAATAAAAAGTATTTTCCAGTTTCATACGTCTCCACAGGATGTATAGCATAGTGTTGTTGAAAAAGCAGGTATGTATTCAGGTCTCAACGGTGCACATTACCTCACAGCCACATATCTGAAAAATAAAGTTTGACAAATAATACGCTGACATCTCATATAAATATAATTACATTTAAGGAGGCTATATGAAGATACTAATCGGAAGTCTGTTTCTCGTCATGAGTTTGTCGGTGTATGCTTTTGCAGGGGGCGAAGCACTGTCAAAACCGGATGTTATGGAGGAAGAAAACGTAGCGATGACTCAGGGTTTCTCGGCCTATGACACTATCATCATAAATAACCTTGACATGGACCATGCAGAATATTCCAGAGTAGATGATGAAGAAAAAGCAAAAATAGAATCTATGAAGCCGATGCTGAATACGATATTTACCTCAACAGTCGCTGCTGAGCTGAAAAAAAGAGGTTTGTTCAAGGATATCAAAATAAATGTAAAGCCCAAAGGTAAGGAACTGATTTATAATGCCAGCGTCAATGAGTTTAATGCCGGCAGCAGGGCCCTTACGATGTTTATTGGCTTTGGTTCCGGTAAAGTACATGTAATCATGACCGGCAAATTTATCGATGCCAAAACTGGCAAAGAGCTTGCGTCTTTTAAGGATCAGGAAGCCGGTGGTTTTTTTGGTTCACAGGATCTGGGAGGATACGAAGGTAAATTTCCGGCTTTTATCGGGAGAATTGCGACGCAATCAACAGATTTTATAGAGAAGTTATATAAGTAATCCAAGAGTTGTTTGTGGTTTTATTATCGCCCATGATCAATCGCATGGGCTTTTTTTTATCTGACAGTAGCCGAATATTATACCGGATCTATGGCACATGTGGATAAATTCAGTATACAGGTAAGATACTTCATGGATAACCAGCAGGATACAGTCGTTTCAAGAGCCACAAAACCGTTTTTTTCCTTCTATAACCTTGCCCGCTTCGGCTTTTTCCTCTTCGGCATTCCTAAAAACAGTTTTGGATCGGTCGATGTCACCAATCGGTGTAATCTGCGCTGCGATCACTGTTATTTCTTTGAACAGGACCACTCCTCCGAATGGTCGCTTGAGCAATGGAGAGATAAATTCGAGAGTCTGAAAGCAGAAGGTATTCGATCATTCCAGTGTTCATGGGTCGGAGGAGAACCACTCCTGCGCCTGTCTCTTGTAGACTTGGGAAGAAGCTACTTCAAATATAACACGGTAACAACCAATGGCTCGCTGCCGCTCCCCGACTGGAAAGAGGTGAGCTGGTACATTTCCGTTGACGGAAGCAGGGACAATCATGACAAAATGCGTAACCTTCCGGGGCTGTACGATACGATCAAGCGAAACATTGCTGCAACCGAAGGACTGAAGATCACAATCGCCTACTGCATTACGAGAGATAACTTTTCCGAGATTTCCGCATCCCTGGATGAGTGGGACAGGAATCCAAAAGTCAGAAGCATGGTATTCAGCTTTTTCACGCCTGTCAGAGGGCTTGACGACTCTCTGTGGCTTGGCTGGGATGAAAAGGACCGCATTATCGACCTTCTGCTTGAAAAGAAGAAAGAATACGGCAATTTTATCATCAATTCCGAGCCTGCACTTAAGCTGATGAAATCTGACAAGTCGCGGTCAGTCACCGACAGATGCCCTTTTGCTGAAAAATCATTTGCTCTTGGACCGGACGGAATTGCGAAAGAACCATGCATGCTCGGCCCCAAGGCCGATTGTGATCGCTGCGGCTGCGTAGTCCCTTTTTATCTTAAATCGTTGACGGACAGAAATTACATCGTCAAGGATGTTGTAACAACCCTCAAAACACAATGGAACAATCTGTTTCTGCGGCGGT
>JAQUCQ010000310.1 GCA_028686145.1 Desulfuromonadaceae bacterium
CTTCATCGACTTCGCTGGCGGGATTGCCGACCTGAACGCCGGCATCATCCGCACCATCGGCGATGCGGCGGTCCGTTTTCAGGAAGATCCGGTGCGGATGCTGCGGGCGGTGCGGTTTGCCGCCAAGCTCGGCTTCACGATGGCAGAAGAGACCCGTAAGGCGCTGGTATCCGCCGCCGGCACTATCGTCAGTGCCTCGCCACCGAGACTCTATGAAGAAATGCTCAAAATCCTGCTTTCGGGAGAAGCGTCAAAGTGTTGCGACCTCCTCCGCCAGACCGGCCTCTTTGCGGCACTTTTCCCCTTTTTCTCTGCCTGGCTCGGCGCTGAAAGCGAAGGCTACCCCCACACCCGTTTCGGTGAGATGCTCACCTGCGTCGATTCCCGCGTTCAGCGGGGTGGCACGGTCTCTCAGCCGCTCCTCCTGGCACTTCTTTTCGGCGAGTACCTCGAGGAGAAGGCGGCGAACTTCCGTGCCACCGGTGTGCCGTGGCAACAGAGTATCGATGCCGCGACGGCGGAGTTCCTCGGAGAAGTCTGTCCGTTTGTCCAGATTGCGAATCGCGTCGGGTTTGCGCTCCGCGACATCATTGCCCAGCAGATGCGCCTGAAGCAGATCCCCGGTCGCCGGCCGCAAGTGTTTATCGCCCGTAAGGATTTTGGCGATATCATCGAATACTGCCGGATCACCCGTGGCGACAATAAGGACGTTGCCGGGCGGTTGAAATGGTGGGTGGCCGAGGCCGCAGGGCAGGAATCGGTGCCGCTGCCCGAATGCAGCCAAGAGAGCGGGGCGCCACCGCAGAAGAAGAAACGTCGCCGCCGGCGGAAATCGCATTTAGGTTTTGCGATATGATCCAGTCAACACCCATCATGCTTGCCGTACTAAAGCTGTTCATTATCCCGGTTGGCGGCGGAATTCCTGCCGGTGTTTTGCTTGCGCACGGCAAAGGTCTTGCCTGGCCTGTCACCACAGGACTCTACCTGGTTTCAGACCTGGTGCTGGCCGTCGCCTTTGAACCGATTCTGCGGCTTATCTCGGTGCTGTGCGGAAAAGTCCCGTTTCTGTCCCGTTTCAGCGCCGCCTTAAAGATGGTCATGGCTCGCAGCGCGGAATCTTTTAGTGGCACCAGCGCAGGCCCCTTTGCGCTCGTCATGATTGCTTTCGGTGTGGACCCCATGACAGGGCGTGCCACGGCGCTGGCTGCCGGCCACGGGTTCCTCGCCGGTTGGGCTTTTGCCATCGCCGGAGACATGCTTTATTTTGCGGTTATCGCGCTCACGACGTTGCGCTTGAACTCGTACGTTCAAGACCCAAACACGACCATGCTGGTTGTCCTTGGCGCAATGTTTGTCGTGCCCATGCTGGTACGCTATGTGAGACGAACATTCTTGGGAAAGGCAGCATAACCCTGCGCACAAGGTAATCCGTTTGAATCTCGTCTCTTCCCACTAAAACCATCTGCCGTGTTGTGGGGCAGGGCGCTATACCGTCCCCTGCAGGCTGCGGAGCAGCTCAAGCTGTTCACTGATACTAGCGGGGGCGACATGCCCGGCACGCTCAAGCAGTGGTGCGATTGCCCCCTCCGGTTCGATGCGCGGGTACATCTGGTCACTTAGTTCGTGAATAAACCGCATGGTGCGGAAGGCGTCAAACCAGCCGTGGAAAGACGTCAGTAATTTTGTGTTGTCACGGTTGTTCCTCTGCAGATTATCCCACGCATCCCTGAAGCCTGACTGCTCCAGAACGCGGTGCAAAACCGGTGAAATCAATGCCGCAGCGTTCAGGAACGATGATGCATCAGCGCCGGTATTCCCGGCTATCCATGCCAACCATTCTCCCACAATTGAAAACACAACCGGTTGATAGAAGAGCAGTCGCTGCTCTCCATCTACCAGCATATCCCCGACGGCGCGGCCCGTGCCGAACGGAACTCTGGTTGACGAACGGGGCGAGGGATGAACGGTAGTTCCCGCCAGCGGTACGACGATAGATGTTTTGTGAACCTGCTGCAGGAAATAGAAATCCTCTCCAGCCAGACGGCGGTTCATTCCGCCCGAGGCGACATAGGCAGAGGCCCGGCAGGCCATGGCGCTGCCGACGGTATGAAAGGCGTAGGGTGAACCGGCCAGCTCCAGTCCCAGCACGTAGGTACGCAGAAACAGTTCATAGCGGTCAATGGCGGACTGACCGGCCTGGTCTGATGCCTGACGGTGACGGTAGGGGATGCTGGCGCCGCCTGCCGTCGTAGCGGCAAAATGGCGGGTGATGGCGTCGAGATAGTTCGGCTGTACCAATGTATCAGCGTCAAGGCAGATCATGAGCGGATCGTCATTGCGATAATTGAGCAGCGGTAGCGCCAGATCAAGCCCGATCTTGCGTGCCAGGCCGACCCCTTGCTTGGCGGGAAGTTCTCCGCCTGCTGTCGCGGCATCTACCCAGAACAGGTTGTCCAAGTGGAACTGCCGCTTCCACCTGGGCAGCCCCTTCAGCGTGTCACGGTTGTCGGATGTCTCGCTGGCTGTTGCGTCGGCGCGCTGATTGACAACGATCAGGATTAAAAAGCGCTCCAGCAGCTCTGGCAGGTTGTGAGAGAGTGACTCCAGTGTCTGCGGCAGATTGGCGGCTTCGGCCAGCGAGGGGATGACGATTACACCGGTGAAGCTACGGGAGGGGGGGGCGGTTATTATCCACGGCCCAGCCTCGGCCCGCTTGTTCAGGTAGGTGGCAATATTTTTGGGAAGGTATGTATTAGGCATAGTCACGTACGAGGCAAGACATTACTCCGCGTCTCCGCGTGAAACGAATTCGGCCTGGATTATTCAGTTCCCCAGCGTTTGTAAAGATCGTTCTCAACCCCAAGCTGATCAAGCACCTTTCCGACGACAAAATCGACCATCTCCAGCACCGATTGCGGCCTGCCGTAGAATGCCGGCATCGCCGGTATGATGCGGGCTCCGGAACGGGAAAGTTTCAGCATGTTTTCCAGGTGGATATCGGACAGAGGGGTTTCCCGAGGGACCAGCAGCAGCGGACGGCGCTCCTTGAGCATGACGTCGGCGCTCCGTTCGATCAGATTGCCGGAAGTGCCGCAGGCGATGCGCGCCAGCGTCCCCATGCTGCAGGGACAGATCACCATCGCATCCGGAGCAGACGAGCCGCTGGCGGTGCCACAGAACATATCATCCGGATGTACCAGTCTGATGCCGCAATTTATTTCGAGATGATTATACAGTCGCTGCAGCGCTTTATCCAGATCGCCGGAGAGGTCGAGACCGGTCTCTTCAAAGCAGACCGTCGTGCCGCTGCAACTGGCACTAAACGTCACTTGAAAGTCATTCAGACAGAGCTGCTCCGCCAGACGCAGGCCGTACACCGAGCCTGATGCGCCGGTCAGGGCGACAAAGATGTGTTTCTGCATCATTGCTTACCTCGTCAGAACATCGGCAGCCGTAAACAGCAGAATGGCAACACTGATGTATCCGTTCATGTTGAAAAAAGCCGCATCCAGCTTATCCAGGTTTCCGTCTTTGAGCAGCCAGTGTTCATACAACAGCATTGCCGTTGCCACCAGAATGCCGATGAGAAAGAATGGTCCCAGGTGCATGAGATTGAACAGGATGAAAAACAGCGCAATCATGGTTACATGAAATAGCCTGGCCGCCACCAGTGATCCCTTTACGCCGAGCGCCACCGGTATGGAGTGCAGTCCCGCCTGCCGGTCGAATTCCAGATCTTGAAGTGCGTAGAGGATATCAAATCCGGCTACCCAGAACAGTACCACGCCTCCCAGAACCAGTGCCGGTGGATCTATTGTCCCGCGAATCGCTACCCAGGCACCGATAGGAGCTGCCGCCAGGCAGATGCCGAGCACCACGTGAGCCAGTGAGGTGAAGCGTTTGCAGTAGGAGTAGAGCAGCAGGAAAAAAAGGGCGATTGGCGAAAGCATGAGGCAGAGCGGGTTGAGCATGTACGCTGCGAACAGCAGCAGGGCTATGGACGCGACAATGAAGATGAAGGTCAGGCCTTTGCCGATCAAGCCGGCAGGGATGGCTCTGACAGCAGTACGAGGGTTGCGGGCGTCTATTTCGGCGTCGATCAGGCGGTTCATCGCCATCGCCGCCGTGCGGGCACCGGCCATGGCCAGGATAATCCAGATCGTCTGGTGAAGGGATGGTAATCCTCCTGCTGCCAGCAGCGCACCGGTCAGGGCAAATGGAAGCGCAAAGATCGTATGTGAAAATTTGATCATCTCCAGGAAGATGCGGACTTTTGTGAAGATAGTGGTCACGAGTGCATATACT
>JAQUCQ010000311.1 GCA_028686145.1 Desulfuromonadaceae bacterium
TTGGCCTTTATCTGCAAGAGTTGTCGTTAGCCTACGGCTCACCGGAATTCAACAGGGAGTATCTTACGGCCAGCGTCGACAACTCCATGCAGTTAATAGATCATATGTCACAGACTATTAATGATTTCATGAACTTTTTCAGGTCTGACAAGAAAACGACTACTTTCTGTGTTAACGAGGTAATCAAGCGTACCCTGTCACTAATCGAAAAGAGTTTCCAGGACCACCAGATAAGAATCTCTTTCCAGGCCGGTAGTGATCGTTATGTTAATGGCTATCCCAACGAATATTCCCAGGCTCTTCTGAATATCATTGTTAACGCGCGTGACGCTCTGATCGAAAACCATTCTGAGGATGCGCTTATTTTGATACAATCGTTTGCGGAAGGAGACAAAACGGTCGTAACCATCACCGACAACGCCGGCGGCATCGCCGATGATATTATTGACAGATTGTTTGATCCCTATTTTACGACCAAAGGACCGGACAAGGGGACAGGGATCGGCCTTTTCATGTCGATGACCATAATAGAGAAAAACATGGGAGGGCGCCTGACTGTGCGCAATACCGGGAGTGGGGCTGAGTTTAGGATCGAGGTCTGAATTACAGTGAACGAGCTTGGGGGCATCTTTTTGAAAGAAGTTGGATCTCATTCAGCTTTTGATTCTGCATAGTCGCCCGAGAATACAATTGTTACAGAGAAACGCTATACAAATATTTACGTCAAGGTGACACACATGATGTTTACTGCTTGTAAAGTTCTCAAGAATCTTTAGCCTTACCAAGTAACTAATTTATAAGGATTATTAAATGCCCGTTTACGAATATCGCTGTGATGCCTGTAATATACAATTTGATCTTCGCCAGAAGTTCTCAGACCCACCTGCAGACCGATGCCCTCAATGTGGTGGGACCATCCGTAAGTTAGTGTCTGCAGTCTCATTCAGCCTCAAAGGTGCTGGATGGTTCGGCGACGGCTACGGCACAAAAAAAGAGACTACTAAATCAGAAGGCGATACAGGTGCTGGAACTGGAGCTACAACGGAAGTTAAATTAACAGACGCAGCTCCGGCAGAGACAACGGCATCACCAGCAAGTCAAGCTTCCGCTCCAACACAAATGGAAACGAAGAGTAATGCCACTGAGACACTGACTACCACTAAAGATAAAGCCGAGGTAAAGTCTCAAGGTGACTGAACTTCCATACCGTTACACAACACCGCCACACGTGAACGTCAGTCCACTTTTCTCAGCCTAACTCACCGATAGCTTTCATAGGCTATATTCAATAGACGTGCTATGATCCGTTGGCTGAAGGCCCATTTAAGTAGAAATGAGGATCGAACATGCCTTACTGGCTCTGGTTAATATGCGGTACGATACTACTGATTGTTGAAATTATAGCACCACACTTCGTAACCATTTGGTTCGCGCTGGCAGCACTTATAACGGGTGTCGTAGCGTATTGGGTTGTCGGTACAGCTGAACAGTTAACAGTCTTTTCTGTTTGCTCAATAATCTTGTTTTCAATCGGCTGGTTTTGGCTGAGGAAAAATATGCAAATGAGTGCCCGGGTGAGACATGCTAAAGAGACAGTAATAGGAGAAGCCGGCACAGTTATTTCATCTAATGTTGGATATCCTCCCAGTGGCAAAGTGAGATTTCAGGTTCCAATTCATGGCGATGATGTCTGGGAGTTTATCTCGGATGAACTACTCTCACAAGGAGACCGGTGTGAGGTAACAGAAGTTGTCGGAACGAAGGTTAAGGTAAAAAAAGCGTAAAATGGAGGTAACACATGTTTTTGGGAATCATACTGGTAATTGCAGTTCTCATTATAGCGACTCTCATCGCGGGGATTAAGATCGTACCGCAAGGTTCTGAGGTTGTTGTACAACGGCTTGGTAAATATCACACAACACTTAAACCAGGATTGTCGATCATAGTTCCTTATATCGACCAGGTCGCATACCAACTTCTCACAAAAGACGAGCCACTTAATATCGAGCAACAGGAAGCCATCACGAAAGATAACGCAGTAATTTTATGTACAGCTATAACGTTCGTTAAAGTCCTTGACCCGGTTAAGGCATCTTATGGAATTTCGAATTACAGAGTAGCGATTCAATTCCTGGTAATGACAAACCTGAGGGCTATCATAGGAAGTATGACGCTAAATGAAGCGCTGAGTTCACGCGACCTGATCAAGGCCAAGCTCAAAGATCAAATCTCCAATGAGGTTGCTGATTGGGGCATCGTAGTAAAATCCGTTGAAATTCAGGATATCCGGCCATCACAGAGTATGCAGCAAGCCATGGAAGCTCAGGCCGGCGCTGAGAGACTCAAGCAGGCAGCTATCCTTCAGGCCGAGGGCAAGAAGCAAGGCACCATTCTTGAAGCAGAGGGGAAATTGGAAGCGTCTCGCAAGGAGGCTGAGGCACAGATTCTTCTGGCAAACGCCTCTTCAGAAGCAATAAAAAAAATCAGGGATGCTGTCGGTAACGAGGAGTTGCCTGCTTACTTCCTTCTGGCAGACCGTTACATTGAAAGTATCCGCAAACTGTCGGAGTCCTCAAACACCAAAACTCTTTTACTCCCAGCTGACATCATGACGGCAGTTAAGGGGCTTATTGGTAAATAGGCGGCAATTTTTTCATTTACTATTAAACAAGTCCTTACCTGTGCCAAACAGTCTTTAAATGAAATGCAGGAAAACAACTGTGCAGCCCGGAGTAGAACCTTTGACACTACAGAACAGAGTAACCCCGTTTGGAGACTTGGCCTGGAGAATGATGTTTGGGATATCGCGAATTATTTCGGAAGGGATTATGTAATTGCCAAAAATAAACCCCTGTCGTTCAGCCAATTACTCTCTGGTGAGAAAGTTTTGGTGAAAGCCAGGGGCTTGAACGACCTAACAGCACGATAATACTGAATAATTAGTGGCGGAGAGGTAGGGATTCGAATGCTGCATGGCAGTCCCCGCCTATTGGTAATAAACCCTTAATATCTAACCATTTCAAGCACCTACTCCGCTGAGCAAAGTCCATTAAAGTCCAGCAAAATACGGTGAAAGTTGTTAGTTTAGTGAAAGTCTGGTGAAAGGTCCGGCCATAACTTCCTTATTTAAACGCGGTAAACTTTTCCAAATGAATACCGCCCGTGTAATATACCGCCAAAAATACCCCCAAAATAATTTGATAGAACTTTTCAATAGGTTACGATATTTCATCGATTTTGTTAGAACGAACTATAGGGATTCGAACCGTAGTGACCAAAGTGAATTGCTTAATCAATCATAATGACAAAACGAAACATTTTAAGGGCAACTCACAAATATATCATGGGGGCGAAACTCTAGTCTTGCAGAGGCAATTGTCTGGCAGTACGGTAAACGGTCTGATCGGTACCGATAAACGATGTGCACGGTGAAAATGAACTGTACGAACGTTACGGGTGCACGGTACAATGAACAGTACGACGACTGTTCATTCTGTTGTAAAGACACGTACTTCAGGTTTGAAAATTTGGAGGCCAGAGTGCACCCCAATGCGGTTTGCGGAACGCTGGATGCCACATCACCGCTGTATTTGACAGTGGAAGAACACTGAAGAAAAAATCTAAGTAGTATCAGAACGCCCCTTACCGGTAGAGAGCCAGAAGGGGCGTTTTTGTTTTATCACTCTGAAGCCCCATCCTTAACAAACATTAAAACCATTCAAATTACAGAAGATTCATGCTATGGGTATTGGGTAAAATGCCGCCGATTTAATCGCATTAACCGGTATGGTGTTGAAGAATTCAAAAACGTCGGTGATAAAGTATTCGCTGGTTCTGTCGAAAAGTTTTTATGGTGGTGTGCACTGCTTTTTATATTGGTTGGAGCGATTCTAGCTATTTAAAATCTTTGTGAAAAATACAAAAAGCGCGGTGCGCGTCGATTGAGGTAATCTGAAGACAACAGACACTCTCGATTGGTATACTACCAAAAGGGAGGAAACATGAAAAAGCTGCAGAGTTACACCCCGGAGTTTCGAGTCGAAGCAATCCATCTTGAATTTGAAGAGTCCCTTTCACTGGAGACAGCAGCGAAACGACTTGGGATAAAAAACCGAGTTGGCAAAAGATCATAGCAACAAACTGGTCCCAGCAGGTGAATCCCTTGGCAGCGTGTTTTTGGCTCGTAACCTAAACTTACCGCAGGGGTGTATTCCCCTTCAATGTTTCAAACTTGTATTTTGGACGAGTCTCATTTTCAGGGAACTTTATTCAACCGGGGGATGTCTAAATAGTGATGGGAACAG
>JAQUCQ010000312.1 GCA_028686145.1 Desulfuromonadaceae bacterium
ATGACTTGGACGTTGCTAAAAGCAATCAGATAAATGCTGTTGTCGGATATGCCAATGCCCTGACCCGTTATTGGCAGGTAACTGGAGAGCTCCTGGAGCGAGAAGGAATCCGGGTAGTAGAAGGTGATGCCGACAAACTGTACTCCAATAGCCGCTGATGTTGAGAATTGGCGAAATAGAATACGCAAACTGTACTCCGCTCTTCCATGTCCTGCGTGAGCAATTCTCCTGTTCAGAGTATGAATTTGTTACGGGAGTACCTGCCGCATTGAATAGGATGCTTCTGGCGGGGGAGATTGATGTGTGCCCATCATCCTCAATTGAGTATGCGTATCACCCGGAGCGTTACACCATCTTGCCGCAGCTTTCCATTTCAAGTATCGGTGCGGTGGCAAGTGTACTGCTCTTTTCCAAGGTACCGATTGAAAAACTGGATGGTAGGAAAATCAAGCTTAGTTCTGAATCTGCCACTTCGGTAAATCTGCTCAAAATCCTGCTAAGCCAGCGCTTTGGCTGCTCATGTACCTTCGAGGTAGCTCCTCCTGGCGTATCTGACACTGACAGTGAATCACCCGCACTGCTGCTTATTGGAGACTCCGCCTTACGGAAAAATATGGAGAGATCGGATCTGCTTGTGTACGATCTTGGAGAGTTGTGGCACTCGTGGACTGGCTATCCATTTGTTTTTGCTCTCTGGTTCTGTCGTAACGAGGTAGCCGAAAGGTTAGAGCTTAAGAAGCTTGCTCAGCAGTTGGTTCAGGCTAAAAAGTTTGTCCCCGGTAATCTTGAACGAATTGCGCTATGTGCGAATGAAGTCAGTTGGTTTGGATCTGATCGATTGTTATCATATTGGCGTGATAATATTTCCTATGATCTAGATGAAAGTGCGAAGTCCGGTTTAATGCTTTACTATACGAAATGTTTTAAAAGCGGCTTGATAACAGCCGTCCCTGTGCTGAATTTTGCTGCACCGCTCATCTGATGCTTTATCGATTGTGTGAAGTTATTGCAACTCTATTGGCATAATCGGCAAGAATGCGGGCATGGTCGAAACAGAGGCGCTCTGGCAGTGAATCAAGACGGAATATTTCCAGATTCACTGCGTCATCAGCGGCGCGGGGAATGCCGTGTGCTTGTGCGATGTACACCGTTGAAATCGTATGCATCCGGTTGTCCCGTGCTGGATCGGAATAACATCCCAATAATTGCAAATTTGAAATTTCCAGTGATGTTTCTTCACGTGCTTCCCGTTTTGCCGCAGATTCAAGTGATTCTCCGTAGTCTACAAAGCCACCCGGCAGAGCCCAACCAAAGGGTTCGTTCCGTCGTTCAATCAGGACTATGCCACTGTCCAGCTCAATAATGATGTCTACCGTCGGGAATGGATTTCTGTACTGCGTTACACTGGAACCACAGGATGGACAGGTGAGGGTGGTAAACGACATATGGTGTCTCCATAATAAAAAAGGGGAGAAAATTAATTCCCCCCTTTGATCGAAAATATTGAAAGCGTAAACTATTTCTTTTTCTTGGCACCGGCGGCTTTTTTGGAAGCTTTGAGCGGATTGACCTTTGCATCATCAACTTTAAGATCAATTTTTACGTGGGAAGCAAAGTTGCAGATTCCACCGATCCACTTCTTTTCTGGTGCGGGATATGCGCTGCAAACCTGACCAATGCTGCCGGTCACAATGCGTTCACACCCTTCACAGTTCTCCGCAATAGTCTGGCAGGAACCTCCAGTAAATATACAGCCTTGTTTTCCCCAAAAGGTACACTCGGTACCTGCTAGTACGGTTTGACACTTCATGCTTCTTCCTCCTGAATTTGTTCTCCAACGAATAGTTACTCTAGCAATTCTTGCGGAGAAAAGTCAACGGAAAAAATTGGCGGGAAACCGCGCTGTTTGAAGAAATAGCATGAATTTCAGCGGCTGCTTATGGTAAGGAAATTCTTAAGTAAGTCTATTCCACCCTCAGTCAGAATAGATTCCGGGTGGAATTGCACTCCCCAGATCGGCAGATCTTTGTGGCGCAATCCCATGATTTCACCATTGTCAACCCACGCGGTTACTTCAAGGCAATCGGGTAGGGTGGGGCGATCAACAATCAGGGAATGATAGCGGGTAGCCTGGAAAGGGTTTGGCATTCCGGCAAACAGTTCCTGCCCGTTGTGAATAATTGGTGATGTTTTGCCATGCATTAGGGACGAACTTCGGATAACTTTGCCTCCAAAGGCATACCCGATGGATTGGTGCCCGAGACAGACTCCCAAAATTGGAATTTTTCCGGCGAAATGTTTGATGGCTGAAACAGAAATCCCTGCCTCTTCGGGAGAACAGGGCCCAGGCGAAATGACAATTCGTTCAGGTTGCAGAGCTTCTATCTCTGTTAGCGATATTTTATCATTACGATGTACCAGTACATTCTCGCCCAGCTGTCCGAAATACTGGACAATGTTGAAGGTAAACGAGTCATAGTTATCAATCATCAGTAACATTCAGGCCAAACCTTTCTCAGCAATTTCTACTGCCTTCATAACGGCCATCCCTTTGTTGATAGTCTCCTGCCATTCCGTTGCGGGGTCAGAATCGGCTACAATGCCGGCGCCCGCCTGCAGGTGGATCTTTCCATCCTTTATAATCAAGGTGCGAATGGTTATACAAAGATCCATGTTTCCGGAAAAGGAAAAATATCCGACCGCTCCGCCGTATATTTCACGGCGTACCGGCTCAAGCTCGTCTATGATCTGCATCGCCCTGATTTTGGGGGCTCCTGACAAGGTGCCGGCAGGAAATGTTGCTCTTACCAGATCATAAGCATCCCGGCCAGCCGATAATTGCCCCTGAACGTTTGATACAATATGCATGACATGAGAATAGCGTTCGACGAGCATCAGTTCTGATACGCTGACAGATCCGGTTGTGCAGACACGCCCCAGGTCGTTTCTGCCGAGATCTACCAGCATGACATGTTCCGCACACTCCTTTGGATCGGCAAGAAGTTCTTCGGCCATTTTGGCGTCATCGTCAGGGGTTGCGCCACGGGGACGAGTGCCGGCAATTGGGCGTAATTCCACTCGGTCCCCTTCCTTGCGCACCATAACCTCTGGGGAAGCACCTGCAATCACCGTATCGCCAAGGCGCAGGAAGAACATGTATGGTGAAGGATTCAGTGTTCTCAGCACCCGGTAGATATCAAGCGGGTCGGCAGTAAGCTCACCACTGAAGCGCTGGGAAAGTACGATTTGAATGATATCGCCTGACCGGATGTATTCCTTGGCTTTCTCTACAGAATCCTCAAACGAATCACGGGACATATTAGAGACAAATTTGACCGGATTGCCAGGAAGTGACGCCGCGTTCTGCGGTAGAGGTGCGCGCAATCGGCAGATTATTTCGTCAATTTTTTCTATTGCACGTTCATACGCTTCTGAAGGAGATATTTTCTCAGTAATATGGGCATTTGATACCACTTTAATTTTTTGACGCATGGTGTCGAAAATTACGATGGTGTCTGTTATCAGAAAATATGAATCGTATGCATCAAGTAGAGCCGGCATTTCTGACGTTAGTGTCTCGAAGTGTCGTACCATATCATAACCGAGATAACCGACGGCACCGCCAAAAAAGCGGGGAAGCCCATCTACCTCAACTGGCGTGAACTGTGCCAGAAGCTCTTTGATGCAGGCAAGCGGATCATGTGATTTTTTCTGAACAACGACTCCATCAGAAATAGTTTCAACGAGATGGCCCTTTGAACGAATGACGACTGATGGTGCTGAGCCGAGAAAGCTGTAACGTCCCCATTTTTCACCACCTTCAATACTCTCAAGGAGATAGGAAAAGTGTCCGTCGTCAAGTTTTCTGAAAGCTGATACCGGTGTATCCATATCTGCCATAATTTCGCAAAAAACCGGGATCAGGTTGCCTGTTTCAGCAAGTGAATAAAATTTGTCTCGTGGTGGGAAATACATTACGTACCTCATGGGAGAAAAAACTGTCTAAAAAGCTAACACAGGCTTTGCAGAGAGTCAAGTTCAGCCGGATATGGCTGTAGTGTCTGGCCGCCAATATATTTTTTTTTACAGCAGGCTATATTTAATATATAAAGTCAGATATAAACTGGCCTATTAGCGCAACACGAAAGGTGATAATCATGCAGCAAAGCAAAATTCTTCTTGAAAGCGATACCAACGAACTTGAAATAGTTGAGTTCAGAATCGATGAAGTCGATGGGAATGGCAATGTGATCCCCTGTTACTACGGTGTCAATGTTGCAAAAGTACGTGAGATCATCCGTGTG
>JAQUCQ010000313.1 GCA_028686145.1 Desulfuromonadaceae bacterium
GATGAACATAGCCCGCCATGTTGGCTCACTTTTACAAGGGGTCAATCCTGTAAAAATAGTGCTGCGCTCCGTGCCGTATTTTGCTGGTAGTTTGTTTTTTGCCGGCCTATTGTTCGCGGCTTGGCGTGCTTCACTTTTTAGTTCCCGTGAACAGCGCGTCCTGAATCGTTTTCTCCACACAGTAGAGCATGAGTACGGTACGATAGCCGGGGCAGGATTGTTTGAAATTGCTTTGTTGGCAGAGAATAGACATGTTTCCGACTTTGTTGAAATCTATGCCAGTGCCGTCTATCATGACCGGAGGTTGACAGACGACGAATATTTTCGGCTGCGGCAGATACTGCGGATCCTGAAGAGATAAATCTGTTGATACTATTTTGCTTGTTTAGAGATCGCAATCTAAAAATATCTTGACTTGCAAGCCCCATTCAGGCTATTTAAAGTGTTCTTGTATGGTGGCTATGGTGAAGCGGTTAACACATACGACTGTGACTCGTACATACGAGGGTTCAAATCCCTCTAGCCACCCCAAAAAATTCACAACTGATTAAACCTGCAGTTGTTTTATAAAGGCTTACTTCCGAGCATACCCCGATTTGAGGTACAAGGAGTAAGCCTTTATGCGTTCTAACTTAACTGTTCTGTGCAATGTGTCAATCTTTAATGTTTTAGTACAGAATTCCAACCAATCTTCCCTAATGCTCAGCCGATAACTGGCGCATAATATAATTCCGCTTTTCAAGTGCCAGCAATTCCCTTAGGGAGTTTGCTGGCACTTTTTTTTACCATGTTCGCTGAATTTGTTAACCATGTTGCCACTAAATAATAAATATCACTTGAGTCTGTGAATGCATTTGTTTATCTCAATGCTGAGGGCCTGATCAAAATAGTGTGGAAGCGATTTGGAGTTGTGTTTAAGAAAATCTGTGGTCTTATATAAGTATCGTTTGTTTTAACCGCTACTGTATTGAACAAATCTCTAAAATTTCACCCACCCAAAAAAGGAGACAACATGAAGAAATCTATTCAGAATATCGTGCTGTTAGATGTGGCAACGTTATTGCTGCTAGCGGTGTCATTGCCGGTCTATTCCTTTGCAGCGGAACTGCCGGTGGTTGTGATGATCGCCACGGGCGGGACCATTGCGATGAAGATAGACCCCATAAAAAAAGCACCTGTTCCAGCTATTAGCGGCGAGGACTTGCTATCCACTGCACCTGAGATTGCAAAATATGCCCGGATCGAAGTAATAAACCTCGCCAATGTACCATCTGATTACATGGACCCACGTATGTGGGTTAAGCTCCAGAAGGTTGTAGTGGAGGCCCTTGCTCGACCGGAAGTGGCTGGAGTAATAGTATCTCACGGAACCGACACTCTTGAAGAAACAGCGTACTTCCTTGATCTTACAGTCAACAACGAGAAGCCTATTGTGCTTATTGGCGCTCAACACAATGCTTCGGAGCGAGATTTTGACGGGCCGCGCAATCTTGTGAATGCCGCTCGAATATGCGTGTCGCCAGACTCTAAGGGCAAGGGTGCCATGATTGCGCTTAACAACCAAATAAACGCAGCTCGTGAGGTTACCAAAACCCACACATCCGACGTGGAGACATTTAAATCGGGAGACTTTGGCTTTCTCGGTAACGTGGACATTGACCGTGTTATTTTCTATAGAACCCCGCTGCGACGTCAATATGTACCTTTGACCCAGGATAATCTTCCATACGTAGAAATTGTGACTATGTACGGTGGGGCAGACGGAAAAATGATCAAGGCTGCTGTAGATGCGGGAGCTAAAGCGATTGTCGTTCAAGCTCTTGGGTGGGGGAACATGAACATTCCAATGTACGAGGCTGTTCTGGAGGCAATCTCGAAGAAAGTCATGGTTATTATTTCTACGCGAGTGCCAAACGGTCGAGTACTTCCTGTCTATGGGTTTAAAGGAGGCGGCAAGACACTCAAAGACGCAGGAGCTGTGATGGCTGACAATCTGCAACCGCAGAAAGCCAGGATACTTGCAATGCTTGTTCTTCAGAAATCTACCGACCAGGCAGGACTGCAGAAGTTTTTTGACCGGTAGGTTGTAAAATGGCTGAACAGAGTAATTAGTGCTTAAATCAGGGGGGCAGGTGATTGCCTAGCCCCTTTTTTTTGCCGACAATAATTTGCTCTCAATTTGTATTTACGTTATTTGTAATAAAATCATATAAAGGGGATAGGGTATGGGTAATGCAACCTGTTTACGTTCAGTCATTTATGGGACCATGATTTGCCTGTGTTCACTGTTGATCGTTTCTGCGCTTTACGGCTCTAGTGCTGCTGCTGAAAGTAATGGTACGCTGATAGTCGGTATGGAATTATCCTACCCACCCTTCGAGATGACGGACACTAAAGGCCAACCGGCCGGTGTGAGCGTTGATCTGGCAAAGGCGCTTGGTGCAGCATTGGGAGTGCAAATTCGGATACAGAATATGGCCTTTGACGGCCTGATTCCGTCTCTAAAGACCGGCAAGATCGATCTGATCATTTCGTCGATGACCGCCACGGCAGAGCGGGCCCAGTCAATCGACTTTTCCGATCCATACCTGCATACCGGCCTCTGTCTGCTGGTGCGTAAAAATTCTCCTGTTCAAGGAATCTCCGATCTGGACAAGCCAGGTATGACAGTAGCGGTTAAAAAAGGGACAACCGGCCACACCTATGCCAGAAAACAGTTACATTATGCCAGGGTACTTGTTCTTGACAAGGAAGCGGCGGCTGTGCTGGAAGTTGTGCAGGGAAAGGCAGATGCCTTTATTTACGATCAAATGTCTACCTACAGCAACTGGCAACGCAACCTGAATACCACTCGTGCTATCCTGAAGCCGTTTCAGCAGGAATCGTGGGCTATTGGCATCCGCAAGGGTAACGACCCACTTAAAATGCGTATTAACGCTTTTTTGAAGGAGTATCGTGCCAAGGGTGGTTTTGAAAAGCTCGGTGACACATGGTTGAAGGAACAAAAGCAGCAGTTCAAGCAGTTGGGATATAAGTTCTTCCTGTAGTCCTCCTGATAAACAGCAGGTGTACACTCACGAAATGTTTTTGCGAAATTATGCAGAAATAATTTATGAAGTACTATAAGGAGCAACATCCATGGGGCGATTGATGCCGTTGATGTGGTTTACGCCTGATGATGGCAGTACAGCGCCGTTGGCATCGCGGATAGCGGCGTTTACCATTGTTTTTCTTCTGATTTCCGCCATCTTCTGGTTTGCCTTCAGCCAGCTTCAATATGGCTGGAACTGGCATGCGGTCTGGCAGTACCGGCAGAAATTCCTGCAGGGGTGGCTGGTCACAGTACTAATCTCGGTCGCTGCTCTCTGTCTCAGCCTGTTGATCAGTATCTTTTTTGCTCTTGCCCGTCGTTCCCGACTCTTACCGCTTCGTTATCTGGCCATACTCTATATTGAAGTGGTACGTGGAACACCGCTGTTGGTGCAGATCCTGGTATTTTTTTATGTGGTGGCAGATGCTTTTGGCATCAGCAACCGTTATGCAGTTGGGATCCTGACCCTGGCACTTTTCGCTGGAGCCTATCTGAGCGAGATCATTCGGGCCGGTATTGAGAGCATTGGCGAGTCACAACTGGAATCTGCACACGCCATTGGCCTTACTACCTTCCAGACCTACCGTTTTGTCATACTTCCACAGGTGGTGAGGAGGATTCTGCCTCCTTTGGCGGGACAGTTTGCTTCTTTGATCAAGGATTCGTCGCTACTGTCAATTATTGCCGTCAGCGAGTTTACACTCAATGCCCAGGAGGTCAACGCATTCACGTTCAGTACGCTGGAAAGCTATCTGCCGCTGGCGGTAGGGTATCTGCTGTTGACCTTCCCTGTTTCGCTGCTCAGTCGTTATCTGGAACAAAAATACCGTTATGCAACTTAGACTTACTAATCTTACCAAAACCTTTGGCCAGCATCGGGTCCTGGATGATATTTCCATTGACCTGCCGGAGGTCCATGCTCTCGTTGTGATCGGTCCCTCTGGAGGCGGCAAGACAACGTTGTTGAGGACTGTCGCCGGTCTGGAACGGCCGGATTCTGGAGAGGTATTCATTGACGGAGAGATGCTGCATTTTGATGAGGTCAGTCTTTTGAAGCATCGTCGCAGCATTGGCACGGTCTTCCAATCTTTCAACCTGTTCCCACACCTTACTGCCCTTGAAAACGTTATTTTGCCGCTGGAGCGGGCCCAGGGTTATGGGCACTCCCAGGCCCTTGAAACCGCACAAT
>JAQUCQ010000314.1 GCA_028686145.1 Desulfuromonadaceae bacterium
CCGGTTTTTGCACCGGCAGATTCAATGACGTCCGGATAAATAGTCCCTTGGGCCAGCCAGTTAGCATCGGCAATCAGCTTTGACTGTTCTTCGAAAATATCCACAAACAGCCCACCGATAATCTTGCGTTTTTTTTCAGGGTCACTTTCGCCGGCTAAAGCAGACAGAAAGCGTTCCTCGGCATCAACCCGGATTACCTTGACACCAAGGCTCTGTGCAAAAGTCGCCATAACCTGATCGCCCTCCCCCAGGCGCAACAGGCCGTTATCAACAAAAACGCACGTCAGTTGATCGCCAATAGCACGGTGTATCAAGGCTGCGGCAACCGAAGAGTCAACCCCACCGGAAAGCCCGAGAATGACAGTGTCTCCCCCAACCTGGCTGCGAATGCGATCAATAGAATCTTCAATAATCTGGCTCGGTGTCCATTGCCCGTTACACGCGCAGACCCTCCGCACAAACGTGTCAATAAACTGTTCACCCCGTGGCGTATGATTCACCTCGGGGTGAAACTGTACTCCATAGAGATTTTTGGCAACATTCTGGATGGCGCAGACAGGTGCATTGGCAGTTTCTGCAACTATTTCAAAACCATCAGGGACGCGGGCGACATGGTCGCCATGACTCATCCAGACCGGGCTGGAGCCATCAACAAAGAAGCCCTCAAAAAGCGGCCCCGGCTGCCCTACGGACAGCAGCTCAGCATGACCGAATTCGCGTTTTCCGGCCGCCACTACCTCACCACCGAAATGGCGGCTCATCAACTGCATGCCATAACAGATACCAAGTACCGGCACCCCCAGTTCAAACAGTTCCTCTGCAATGGAGGGAGCTCCCTCGTCATAGACCGAACAGGGACCACCCGAAAGGATGATCCCGCTGGGAGCAAAAGCGCGTATTGCAGCAAGATCAATATCAAAGGGATGCAGCTCGCAATAAACATGGGCTTCACGGACCCGGCGGGCGATCAATTGAGTATACTGAGAACCGAAGTCGAGGATCAGAATTTTCTGGCTGTGGATATCAGACATGGGAATACCTTCAAATTAATTTATTTGTTTATTTATACAACAAACTGAATGTTCGGGAAAATAATTAGGAATGAGCTTTGAGTAACAAGACTATTATGATCCTGATTCGCATCAGATCAATATACTATTGCTGTTTTGCTGTCAACCTTTGAAAACGGACCGTGACGAGAAATGCCCCGGTTAGATGGCCCGGGGCATTTCAGTTCAGGTATGTCAGTTGCCTACGCGGTAGTTAGGCGCTTCTTTCGTGATCGTAACATCGTGAACGTGTGATTCTTTGAGACCAGCACCGGTGATCCGGATAAAACGTCCCCGATCCTGCAGTTCCTTGATGTTCGAGCACCCAGTGTATCCCATCCCGGAACGAAGTCCTCCGAGCAACTGGTGAATATTGGCCGAGAGCGGTCCACGCAGTGGAACCATCCCTTCGATCCCCTCAGGGACCAATTTGACGTCCTCACCGACATCTGACTGAAAGTATCGATCCTTGCTGCCGTCTTTCATGGCGCCGATTGAACCCATTCCGCGATAACTCTTATAGGTACGTCCCTGATACAGAACTGTATCGCCGGGCGATTCCTCGGTACCGGCAAACAGCGAGCCGATCATGATGCAGTCGGCGCCGGCTGTTACGGCCTTGGGAAGATCACCGGAATATTTAATACCGCCATCGGCAATTACCGGAATATCATATTTATGTGCCATACGGGCACATTCATGGATCGCGGTAATCTGGGGAACACCAACACCTGCCACGATGCGGGTTGTACAGATCGAGCCGGGTCCGATTCCAACCTTGATGCCGTCAGCACCGGCTTTAATCAGAGCCTCTGCCGCTTCGGCAGTGGCAATATTGCCGGCGATGATTTCCACACCTGAAAAGGTCGATTTGGCCCGATGCACGGCATCAATAACCCCTTGGGAATGACCATGAGCTGTATCGATCACGATCACGTCCACCCCGGCTTTAATTAGCGCCTCCATACGCGCTTCCATTTCATCGGTTGGCCCAACTGCCGCACCGGCTCGCAGGCGTCCGAGGCTATCCTTGCAGGCAAATGGATATTTCTTTACTTTCTCAATATCCTTGATGGTTATCAATCCCTTAAGGAAGCGATCATTATCAACCACCAGCAACTTCTCCACGCGAGTATGCTTGAGGATTTCCTTGGCCTGTTCCAATGTTGTCCCGACCGCTACGGTCACCAAATTACGCTTGGTCATACGTGCCGAAATCGGCAGATCAAAATCAGTCTCAAAACGCAGGTCACGATTGGTCAGAATTCCGACCAGCTTGCCGTTCGCCTTGGTGACCGGCACACCGGAGATACGATAGCGCTGCATGATATCCAGCGCTTCACTGATTTTCTGCGTTGGGCGCATGGTAATCGGGTCAACGATCATGCCGGACTCGCTCTTTTTCACCTTATCGACTTCATAAGCCTGGGCATCGATAGAAAGGTTTTTATGTATTATGCCAAGCCCCCCTTCCCTGGCCATACAGATGGCGGTTCTGGCTTCGGTGACTGTGTCCATGGCCGCACTCACCAGCGGAATATTCAGATGGATATTTCGGGAAATTCGGGTCGCAAGATTGGCGTCACGGGGAAGAATAATTGAATGGGCAGGAACAAGTAGGACATCGTCAAAGGTCAACCCTTCGGTCAGTTTGTCATTGTGCATGGAGTACTCCTTGCGGATGATAATTTTGTAGAAGTTAGTACAGCAAACCAGCCAAGTCAAGGGAAATGGTTGGAACGTTATGTATACTTTTCGGCAGGAAAACGGTAAGCGATTTCAAGTCATCGCGGAATAAACTCATCCCTGGAAGTAATCCGCCCAAGCGTTGCGACAATCAATGCGGCGGCATTTTCCAGATCGGCCAAAGAAAGAGTCTCGACCGGTGTATGCATATAGCGAAGCGGTATTTTCACCAGCGCCGTAGCAACCCCCCCGCGTGAAATCTGCATGACATTGGCATCCGTTCCGGTGGCGCGAGGGGTGGCGGTATGCTGGATCGCAATTTTTTCACTCGAAGCCGTTTTCGATAAAAGATCAAACAGGTGCGGATTAATATTGGCGCCACGGGCAAGAATTGGTCCTTTGCCGAGAGAAACCTCACCATTGTGTTTTTTCTCCACATCAGGCTGATCGGTAGCAAAATCAACCTCGACACAAATGCCAACATCCGGGTTGACCGTGTAGCAGCTGGTCGTCCCGCCCCGCAGACCTATTTCCTCCTGAACCGAAGAAACGCCATACAGGTCTACGGCCAGTTTTTTACCGGAAGCAGCCACGAGGCGTAATACCTCGGCCACCACAAAGCAACCGGCCTTGTCATCAAACCCGCGCGAGGCAACCCGATCGCCATGAAGACGCGTAAAGGAACTTTCAAAAGTCACCGCATCCCCTACTCTGACCAACTTCTGCGCCTCTTTCTTGTCACTTGCACCGATGTCAATATATTGCGATTCAAGCTTGACAACAGTTTCACGATCCTTTGAATCCATCAAATGGATCGGCTTTTTACCGATCACCCCTGGTAGTGCTCCATTTGCAGTATGCACGGCAACCCGCTTGCCCGGGGTCAGATGTGCATCTACTCCGCCGACTGCGGCAAAATAGAGAAAACCTTTATCATCAATGTACTTGATTTGAAGTCCGATTTCATCGGTATGACCAACAATCATTACCCGCGGAAGATTCTTCCCCTTGCCACTGATACAGCCAAATACATTGCCCATGACATCGGTAGTCAACTCATCACAAAAAGAGGTGACATAGTCGCGAAATACACGTTGTGCCGGCTGTTCATAACCGGAGGGACTGGGAGCATCGAGCAGTTGTTCAAGAAATTTGAGTGATTCTTTGCGCATTGGTTACACCTCGTGAATAGAATAGTGAAGATCAGTAATAATGGAATACGTATTCCGCGAATCTTCAATTTGAATAGTAAGTTCTTCGTCCTCTAGAGCGGCATCAGGAGCAATCAGCACCTGAACCCCGCGCCGAAGCTGGTTCAGTACGTTTACCCGCCTCACTCCGATCACATCAGACAGCCGTGCCGGATTGCAGTACACAGTCGCACGCTGCCCGGATGATACCATGCGGGAGATAAGATCGGCATACAGCTGCGAACGGACTAGTTGCCCCAGTGCGGGGTGCCAGCAACCAGCCCGGATACTTTCCGCATCAAGTCCGTGATCGGCCTGCAAACCGATGCGGAGAACC
>JAQUCQ010000315.1 GCA_028686145.1 Desulfuromonadaceae bacterium
TGATTTCCGGCAACACCGCAGTAAGAGCTAAAGATGAGAGCGTGGCAACCATGCTGAGCTGCTCAATTTCAAGGTCATCTTTACAGCTTCGAATCTCATCCAGATTGGAACCAAGCTCAACCAGTTCAACGCTGCTCAGTTTCTCTACCATCCGTCGGAAGGCACTCACTGTCGTATGAGCAGCCTCGAAGCCGATCCGGCCAAGACTAAATTCGTGTGCTAAAGCAACAATCGTATCAATACGAATCGCTGCGCACTCCTTGACTTCGGCAGCTTGGACTTCTTCAGCTGCTTGCGCAGTATAGCGAGAATCACATAAAAACCATGCGTGATCCCGCGATACCAGTAACGCTCCTTCAGTGCCGCTGAAACCACACAGATAACGAATATTTCTGAGATCGGTAAATAATATCGCTTGAAGCGAATATTCTTCAAAAAACCGTTTGAGACAAAGACGCCTGCTTTTTAGCATAAATGAAACCCTGACTACAAACAGTTTTTAGATAATGACATAAAAACACGATACGATGGACACAACGGCATTTATTTGTTTTTAATGTAATTAAATAATGCGCGCAGCCCGAGGAGATAACTGTCCTGCCCAAATCCACAGATTTGACCAATTGCAATTGGAGCGATCATACTGTTATGGCGGAATGTTTCCCGACGATGGATATTGGAAAGGTGCACCTCAACGCACGGAAGCCCAACAGCAGACAGGGCATCACGGATTGCGATACTGGTATGAGTATATGCGGCCGGATTAATTAGTATTCCGTTGCACTCCGCAGCGTGGATAGCATCGATGAGCTCTCCCTCTGCATTGGATTGAAAAAATGAAACCTCGCAGCCCAACTCTTCTGACAACTTATTCAGCTGAGTATTAATTTCATCGAGCGTTTGAGAACCGTATATCCCGGGCTCACGTTTTCCGAGCAAATTCAGATTAGGACCATGCAATACGAGAAACTTCATAGTTACGAAAGCTCCTGCAACACTTCAAATGATTTAAGTTTGAGCATATAGCGTCCTTTGCCTATGTTTCCGCCTCGACTCATTATGAGGGCTGCAAAAAGATCATCGTTCAAAACCCTGACGACGAGACAGGTACGGGTTGTTGAAATGGAAACCTCTTCAAGATCACCCATCTTAATTATTTCAACTGCACGCTTGATTTCCTTAAGTACAGTTGCATACTCAACCGACAGAAGTTGCATATCAAACTCTGATTGTTCGACAGAAACTTCATCAATCGGAATCCCGTCGTAGGCCATTATTATCGCGGCCAAGGAGCCATCAACGCTCTGGACAATCTTGTTCAGTGCATCTTTTAGCGACATGTTTTAATCCTCCTGATATTTCCAAGCCACCTGTCAAGCGTGGAAAGCGCCGTTTCCGCAAGAGGTACCGAAAAAGCAACTTCATCGCTGCAGACATCCTCTGCGCATGTTTGCTGACTTTTAAATGCAGGAATAATATCGGGTTCCGCCAGCTTTCTTGGCTCTGTTTCACGGGAAAACATTTCTGAATCTATATTGAAAACAGACTCATCAACAGTTTTCTCTTCAAAAGCAGTAGTAACTTCAACATCAGATTTTAATAAGGAAGTTTCCAGGACCTCAAGTTCGGCTACGCGTTTTGCTGTAGCACGATCCATGGGATTGTCGTCCAGAATCACACGATAAATTTCAAGTGCTTTATCTATAAAACCTTGGGTGACATATAATTCAGCAAGGGTACTGGTTGAAAGAGGATCAGGATGCGGACTGGAGATGAGATCAGACTCGCAGGAACCGTCTCGAAACGGAAGCTCCGATTCCGGGTAATCATCTTCCAGTATTTCAAGATCCTCAATAATCGCTTCATCATCTTCATCTGGTTCGAGAGCAGATGGAGCCAATCCCGCTAATCGATCAAGCGATTCCAATTCAATCCGGCACTCCACATCATCCGGGGCAAATTCAAGAGCAGTCCGAAAAGCCTTTCGTGCCGCACTTTGGTTTCCCAAATCAACAAAAAGACGCCCTAACAACTTTTGAGACTGTACATCCTCTGGCAACGCCTCAACAATCAGTTTTAAAGCAACCAAGGCTTCATCTTTCAATCCCTTGGTAAGACATGCCAGCGCAAGAGCTCTTTGACCAGACAGATAGCGGGGATGTCTCTTCACTCCCTGACGGGCAACGTAAAGCGCATCATCGACCAACCCGACCTTGTGGTATACGTCAGAAAGCTGGGCAAAACAGAACGAGTCCGGTACGTTGGCAAGCTGTTCCTCTAGTTCTTTAATATCTGTCCAGAATGAAGCTGATTCCTGCATGGTTACGCCTCCAACCCGCTCAGTACGAGCAGCTCTTCGGGAGTATGATATCGCATTGCATACATGCCAATGCCCCGGTTACATATAAAGGTAATACTACCGCCCTTTGACTTTTTATCAGCAGCAACTGCATTTATTAACTGTTGACGGTCAAAAAGTGGCGTTTCTACCGGCAGTCCACACCGGGTAATAAGCGTGGATATTCTCACTACGTCCTCATGATTGCACAGCCCTTCAGCAGTTGAAACCTTGGCAGCCAGAACCATTCCAATCGCAACAGCTTCTCCATGCACCAGACCACGATAGCCCGAAAGAGATTCAAAGGCATGTCCGAGCGTGTGTCCATAATTCAAGATGGCACGTAAACCCGCTTCCTTTTCGTCCTGCTCTACCACCTGAGACTTTATTTGACAGGATCTGGAGATAATTTTTATCAGGACATCCGGTTCCATGGCTAAAATCGCATCACAATTTTCCTCTATGAATTCAAAGAAAAGGGCATCAATGGCTATCCCGTATTTGATAACTTCAGCAAGTCCGGCACAGAACTGGCGTCGATCAAGTGTAATAAGAGTTTTGACATCAATCAGTACGAGGCGCGGTTGATAAAAGGCACCAATCAGATTTTTACCTTTTGGGTGATCAATTCCTGTTTTGCCGCCGACACTGCTGTCTACCTGAGCTAAAAGCGTTGTTGGCACCTGTACAAAAGGAATACCTCTCATCCAAGTTGCGGCCGCATAGCCGGCCACATCTCCTACGACACCACCACCAAGCGCTACCACAAAAGAACCACGGTCGACACCAGCCGCAAGCAGAGCATCATAGACCTGATTCAAGGTCGCACTGTTTTTATATTCCTCTCCGTCAGGTATCTCTATAAATGCAACACTGAAACCGGCAGCTTCAAGAGCCTTCTGAACATCCTTGCCATACAAGGCGGCAACAGTTGGGTTAGTAATAACTGCCGCCACTCCCTTTAACCCGACAGCACGGCACCGTTGGCCAAGCGAGGCAAGAGCACCACGTTCAATTACAATTTCATAGCTGTTTTCAGCAAGATTAACGGACAGAACACCCACTCAAAACCCCTTCAAACGGCACAGTATCTCTGTTGCGACATCTTCCACGGATTTCCCATCCGTGTCAATTCTAATATTGGCGTCGGAATAAAATTGTTCACGCTCATTCATCAACGTTGTTGCCCGCTCCAAAGTATTTTCACCCGCCAACAGAGGTCTATCAGTACATTCCTTCAATCGTGACAAAACCTGTCCCAGCGATACTTTCAGGTTGATTATCACCCCTTGAGCGCGCATCAGTGTACGATTCTGTTCCGATATCACTGCTCCGCCACCGGTTGCAATCACGCACGTTCCACCCGCTGTCAGAATTTGCTCCAACCGAGTGCTTTCCAGCAATCGAAATGCCTGTTCACCTTCAGTGGCAAAGATATCGTTAATAGCACGTCCTGCCGCCGAGACAATTTCAGCATCCAGATCAACAAAGCGGTAACCACATCGTTCTGCAAGAAGTTTACCGACAGAAGTTTTACCGCTTCCCATAAAACCGGTCAATATCAACACCTTCTTAGACATTACGAATCTGCTCCCGATATCCTTCCAGATTACGCCGAATTTCAACAGCAGAATCACCGCCAAACTTTTCCAGCAGAGAATTGGCAATTTCAATTGCCACAACCGCTTCCGCCACCACCAGAGCTGCCGGTACGGCACAGGTATCCGAACGTTCAACAGTCGCCTCAAACGGTTCATGCGTGCGCAAATCAACTGAGCGGAGTGGCGAATAGAGTGTAGGAATTGGCTTCATGGCGGCCCGTACCACAATCGGCTCACCATTAGACATTCCTCCTTCAATACCGCCGGCATTATTACTATTGCGTCGATAGCCATCTTTATAAAAAATTTCATCATGAACTT
>JAQUCQ010000316.1 GCA_028686145.1 Desulfuromonadaceae bacterium
CAATCCAGCACAAGGGTTTCTCGGTCGTCGAAATCCTTGACGACTGTCCGACCACCTATGGGCGTCGTAACAAGTATAAGTCGGTCATCGAAATGATGAACCGCCTGAAAGAGGTTGCGGTGCCGGTGAAGGCTGCCGAAAAGATGACTGCTGAGCAACTGCAGGGCAAAGTTCTGACCGGTGTTCTCTACAAGGACGAAACCAAGCCTGAGTATACTGCCGAGTACGCTAAAGTTATCGAGCGCGCCACGGCTTCCAAGTAACAATTACAGGAAAAGGAGCGATATATTCATGTCAAGATATGAACTCAGGTTTTCCGGTGCAGGTGGACAGGGTCTGATCACCGCCGGGATCATCATGGCCAAAGCCGCTTCGATATACGAAGGGAAACAGGCTGTTCAGTCGCAGAGCTACGGCCCTGAAGCGCGTGGTGGTGCGTCAAAATCGGAAGTTATCATTTCAGATGGCCCGATTGATTACCCAAAAGCTACATCTGTCGACGCATTATTAGCCATGACACAGGAAGCGTGCGACAAGTATACGCACGACCTTAAAAGTGGCGGCATCCTGTTGGTAGATTCCGATCTCGTAACGAATCTACCAAAAGGAAATTTCAAGATCGTCTCTTTCCCGATTATTAATACAGCTAAAAACGATGTTGGTCGCGAGATTGTTGCGAACATCGTTGCCCTGGGGGCTATGGTTGCATTAACTGGTCAGGTTAGTCGTGAAAATGCCGAGAAGGCAGTTCTTTCAAGTGTTCCTGAAGCTTTTATTGAACTGAACAGGAAGGCCTTCAGTATCGGATTTGAAAAGGCTATGGCTGCCAAAGCATAAGAACTTTTCAATAAACAGTAGCACGAAAGGCCCGGTGCATTTTCATCGGGCCTTTCGTGTTTTTATGCAACATAGATACGAAGAATTCCAGACGACAATATGATTTGTGTATTGGGATCTGAATACAGGATGCTTGCTAGTATGGAGTACTGAGTACCATGTACATAGCAGAACTGCCTTCTGTGGACTTATCTGGCTTGCCGTTATCAGTATAGTAGTGATAAGCTACAAAGAAGATGCTATTGTTCTCAGAATTTTGCAAAGCTACGATATAAAGGAATTGTAAATGTTTCAGTTTATGCGTATTCCATTTACACCAGTCAAATATGAAAACTCCTGAGTGTTTTGAAATATTGGTCCTCAATGGTTTGGTTGATGAGGTTGTTTCCCGGCTGATGAGCGGTAAGGAAGCTGATGTGTATGTTGTTAAGTCAAAGGGAGAGCTTTATTGCGCCAAGGTGTATAAAGATGCCCGCAAGCGGAGTTTCAGCCAACTGGCTCAATATCAGGAAGGGCGTAAGGGGCGCAACAGTCGTCAGGCACGAGCCATGCAAAAAAATACGAAGTACGGGCGTAAGGAAACTGAAGAAGCCTGGAAAAATGCCGAGGTAGATGCGCTGCGAACTCTGGCCGAGGCTGGCGTACGCGTTCCGCAAGTTTATAATTATATAGCCGGTGTTCTGCTGATGGAATATGTGGTTGATGCCGATGGCAGTGCTGCTCCCCGTCTTAATGACCTTCGACTGACGGAAGCAATGGCGCGTGAATACCATCGGGAGTTGATAAGAGAGATTGTACTAATGCTGTGTGCTGGAATTATTCATGGCGACCTGTCTGAGTACAATGTGCTTGTTGGTCGCGACGGTCTTGTTGTGATAGATCTTCCACAGGCAATTAATGCTGCAGGCAACAATAATGCCCGTAGTATGCTTGAGCGAGATGTAGAAAACATAACCGCATATTTTAGTCGATTTGCTCCTGAACTAACTTCGACAGATTACGGGAGGGAAATTTGGAAACTGTATGCAAGTGGCAAACTTAGTGCTACTTCTACACTAACCGGAGTTTTTGAACAGAACAATAGCCCGGCAGACGTAAAGGGAGTCATGCGTGAGATTGACTATGCACGGATTTTATACGAACGCACTTTAGCGAGGAAGACATAGAATTCCTGTTTTTATGACACTGTTGTTTGAAGGGCATCGGTGCACTTAAAATGAGGCATCTCCACACAAACATTACAGCAGTAATTATTTTTTGTTTATTCATACTCTCGTATGCATCTCCGGGGTTTGCTGAAGAGCTTTATCGGCAATTTTCGTTGGGTGTAGGAAGTCTTACTGCGACTCCTCATGATGTCATGGCTCCTGAACCGGGCGTGATAACCGCACAGTATGGTTTTAAAATTGCTAATGACTTTATGCCGTATTTGGGTACGGGTTTGGCGTATACATATCAGCCGGATATGAAGTCCGGCGAAATAATAAATTTTAAGACAGGAGTTGCTGCCCAGCTTGGTTTCAGTTATAGCCTTGGAACAAATTCCACCCTGAAACTGGACTACAAATACCTCTCGCTATCACCGGAACAACCACATGGCGACTCCAACGCCCCTCCGCAATCCCTCGGGATCGGGCTTGATATCAAATTTTGAATAAACAAACCTTATAATCAGGATTCGTGAGTTAATTAAATACATTTCTTGCTTATAAAATTAAAGAAACTATTTCTAACTTATTGATAAGGATATTCAAGAATGCCTCACTACGTCGAGCCGCTGTTTCGTCCCCCCAGTGAAGCGAGAAGCCTGATATTTCAGATTACAATTGGCTGCTCCCAGAATCAATGCCGCTTTTGTGGAATGTATAAGGGCAAGAACTTCCATGTTCGTCCATACGAGGAAATACTTGAAGAAATAGCCGGAATTCCGGTTCATTACCGTCCCAGAATTGATAGGGTCTTTCTGGCTGACGGAGATGCACTGGTGTACCCGTTTGACGGTCTCTACTCCATTCTTGATGCGCTGATTGCAACATTTCCCGGCTTGACGCGGGTCTCTTCGTATGCTTCTCCTAACAGTCTCACAACCAAGAGTTCAGAACAGGTGGCAGCTCTTCGTGCCATGAGATTGAAAATTCTCTATTTCGGGTTGGAGTCTGGTGATGACGCTACTCTGTTAGCTGTGAATAAAGGCTTTAAATCTGGTCAAATGGCTGAACTGGCTCTTGGAGCCCGTGAGGCGGGTATGAAACTTTCGGTAACTGCTATCCTCGGTCTTGCAGGAAGTGAGCGAAGCTTGCAACATGCACGAGCGACTGCAGAGTGGGTTAATCGGGTAAATCCTGAATATTTTTCGCTGTTAACCATGTTTCATCGTCATAATGATGACTTTATCCACTCACTCCAGCAATGTACCCGTCGCGAACTGATGCAAGAGGCTCGAGAAATGCTGCAATATCTCCATCCAGTCAAAACTATTCTTCGTTCAAATCATGTCTCCAATTTCCTCAACTTGGCGGGCAGTTATCCTAAGGACCGTGAGCGGTTGATCACGGATGTTGATTTAGCTCTCAAACATGCTGCTCTGCGCACCGGATTTCTGGATGAAGTGCCGGCCTATCAGGAAGAGTACTATTGACACAACCTCTTTTATCTTGCCGTAAATGCATCATAAATGCTACTTTGCCTCCGCTTCGAATCATCAGCGGAGGTTTTTTTGTGAGCATATTTCGTTATCTGACGGCCGGTGAATCGCACGGGCCTCAGTTGAGTGCAATTATTGAAGGGGTTCCAGCGGGGATACCTCTCTCGGTCGAAACCCTGAATCATGACCTTTCACGGCGGCAACAGGGGTACGGTCGTGGTGACCGGATGAAGATTGAGAAGGATACTGCACAACTTCTCTCCGGTGTGCGCTGGGGAGAAACTATTGGATCACCGATTACGCTGGTGGTAATGAACCGCGATTGGGAAAACTGGTCTGAGAAAATGTCGCCGCTTGCGGAGAATCGTGATGATTCGATTGCTGTTACTCGTCCGCGCCCCGGTCATGCTGATCTCTCAGGAGTTTTGAAGTACCATCATAGTGATGTGCGCAATGTTTTGGAACGCTCCAGTGCCCGTGAAACAGCGGTTCGGGTGGCTGTAGGCGGCGTGGCGAAGGCACTTCTTGCCGAATTTGGTATCAAGGTTGGCGGTTTCGTCACTGAGATCGGGGGAGTCGGTACAACCACTCCGCAGGAACCAATAGAAACTCTGTGGCAGCGGGCTGGGAACTCAGAAATGTTTTGCTGTGATACTTCTGCAGAAATCGACATGAAACGGGTCATTGATGCAGCTCAGTCTGGTGGAGATACATTGGGAGGCGTTGTTGAAGTGCAGGTTGTCGGCCTTCCTCCCGGACTTGGGAGCTATGTACAAT
>JAQUCQ010000317.1 GCA_028686145.1 Desulfuromonadaceae bacterium
TACACTTGGTACGTCTAGCGATGAACAGCGTATCGACTCTTTGTATGGCGCGTCACGCAAACGCTTTTTGCTGCATTATAATTTCCCTCCATTCTCGGTTGGTGAAACCAGCTTCCGTCTGGGACCAGGGCGTCGCGAGATTGGTCATGGCATGTTGGCTGAACGCGCACTTGCCGCGGTTCTCCCTGCTCATGATGATTTTCCCTACACGGTCCGGATCGTTTCAGAAACTCTTGAAAGTAATGGTTCTTCCTCGATGGCAGCGGTCTGTGGTGGTTGTCTGTCGATGATGGATGCCGGCATTCCGATTACGGCACCGGTAGCCGGCATCGCCATGGGTCTGATCAAGGAAGGTGACAAATTTGCCATCCTGTCCGATATTCTCGGCGATGAGGATCATCTTGGCGATATGGACTTTAAAGTTGCCGGAACGGCTGAAGGTGTTACCGCGTTGCAGATGGACATCAAGATCGGCGGTGTAACCAAGGAAATCATGGAGCTGGCTCTTAAACAGGCCCGTGAAGGTCGTCTTCACATTCTCGGCAAAATGGCTGAAACTCTTGCCGCGCCGCGCCCTGAAATGTCTTCGTTTGCTCCGCGCATTACCACGATTTACGTCAAGACGGATCGTATTCGCGACGTCATCGGCACTGGCGGTAAAAATATCCGTAATATCACCGAGACTACCGGTGTTACTATTGATATCGATGATACCGGTCGCATCAACATCGCCAGCACCAACAAGGAAGCGTGCGATCTGGCAATCCAGATGATCCGCGGTCTGACCGATGAGGCTGAGGAGGGTAAATTGTACATGGGCACTGTTCGCAAAATCATGGATTTCGGCGCCTTTGTTGAAATCATGCCCGGTACAGACGGACTTGTACATATTTCCGAGCTGGACACAGCACGGGTAAAAACTGTCACGGAAATTCTGAACGAGGGTGACACGGTCCTGGTTAAGTGTATCGGCGTCGATAAAAACGGCAAGATCAAACTCTCCCGCAAGGAAGCTCTTGGATTCAACCTTGACGGCACCAAGATTGATGCCGCATAATCCTGTACGTGCAGATATCTTGATGGTGTGAATAGTGGCGGAGCCGAAAATGGCTCCGCCTTTTCTTTTGTCAAAAATTAATGCATAGTAGCAACGAATCACGTTCACATGGAGGTGTTTGCATGAGCAAGAGTCGCCTTGCCGCTATTGATATAGGAACCAATTCTATCCGCTGTATTGTTGTCGAGGTCGATCAGCAGGGCCGTTATATGATTCTTGATGATGAAAAAGCGACTGTGCGTCTCGGCGAAAATCTTGCCGTAAGCGGTGCCATCTCGGCTGCGGCTTTTGCCCGTGCCGTAGATGCCATGTCGCGTATTCGCAAGCTGATAGATGGCTTGAAAGTGACAGAGGTTGAAGCGGTTGCTACCAGTGCCGTGCGAAGCGCCTCAAACGGAGAGGAGCTTGTTGCTGTCCTGACCCGTGAACTCGGGCGGGAGATCAGAGTCATATCGGGAGATGAAGAGGCTGATCTGGTCGCATTGTCGGTGCGCCATAATTTCGATATGAGCGGTAAACGTTACATGATCATTGATATTGGCGGCGGTAGCGTTGAGATCATGAGTGCCGTTTCCAACCATGTTGAAAAATGCTTTTCGCTTGAGCTGGGTGCTGTGCGCATGACTGACAGGTTTATGTCATCAGACCCGGTACGTGATGCTGATATAGCCAGGTTGCGCCGCTTTATTCGTACCGAACTGAAAACCGCCTTTGGCGAAAAACAGCCGTCGGTACAGACCTTCATCTGTTCAGGTGGGACCATAACTGCTCTGGCAAGCATGGTTATGAATATGCGCCGTCAGACCTACTCCACCTCTCACGGATTTGAAGTGCTCCGCTCGGAGGTTGTTCATCTGCTGGCAATGTTGGTGCGCAAAGATTTGAAATCACTTAGAAATGTTCCCGGACTTAACCCTGACCGCGCCGATATAATCATTGCCGGACTTGTGGTGATCGACGAACTGTTGAAATATTTTGATGCCAACATGATGCTGGTCAACGAGCGCGGTATTCGTGAGGGACTGATAATCCGCTGCATGAAGCGTCTGCAACTGCTTCCCGATTCAACCGTGCAACGCAACTGGAAGGAGTCTATCATTGAATTCGCCCGTTCCTGCCATTTTGACGAACCGCATTCACGCCACGTTGCCAAGATATCTTTAAGTATCTTTGATGCTCTTGACAAAGAATTCGGGCTTAAAAAAAACGACCGGAGGCTGCTTGAAGCAGCAGCTCTCCTGCACGATGTCGGCTATTTTATCAGCTACAACAGTCACCATAAGCACTCCCTTCACCTTATTCGTCACGCCGAACTGTTCGGGTTTTCTCCACGGGAGCGGGAAATGATGGCGCTGATTGCCCGCTATCACCGCAAGTCACTGCCAAAGAAAAAGCACCCGGAATATGAACGCCTGGAAGCAAAAGATCAGCAGATCGTAAGCCGGCTTGGCGGTATTCTGCGGTTATCCGACGGGTTGGACCGGCGCAGGAGTGGACTCGTTGACGTAGTGGAGCTTAAACGGAATGAAGCAAACTTCTGCTTTAAGCTGCTTGGTACGGAAGATATCTCTGTGGAAATTTTTGGGGGGAATACCAAAAAGGATCTCTTTGAAAAGGCCTTTGCGGGAGTGGTTACTTTTGAGCAGTAATGGCACCACTCTCCCGCATGTACGTTTTATTTAAAGGCTTCCGGTTGAGCCAAACCCGCCTGCTCCCCGCTCGCTTTCCTGACTGAATTCAGTCACCACATTCAAATCAGCCTGCACTACTGGTACGAACATCATCTGGCAGACGCGCTCCCCCGGTTCGATCGTGTATGAGGCTGCTCCACGATTGACGATGCCGATACCGATCTCACCCTGGTAATCTGAATCAATGACGCCGACCGTGTTTGCCAGGACAATGCCATGTTTGATACCCAGGCCGGAGCGTGGCACCAGCAGGGCCACCAGGCTGGGGTCGTGGATACTGATAGCAATGCCGCTCGGGATCATCACGGTCTCACCCGGCTGCACTGTTTTCGGACTTTCCAGGCAGGCTCGCAGGTCCAACGCTGCGGCACCACTTGTTGCATATGATGGTAACGGAATAGTCGTGCCGATCAGAGGATTCATGATTTTGGTTTCAATTTCAGGTCGCTTCATGTAAATTTCCTTGTCTTGGAGGTGAGTTTTAGCAACTCACTCTAGCAGAATCGACCTATAGTACACAAGGAGCGTTTTACCATGAAGCAACGCGTTGTCAGCGGCATGAGACCAACCGGCAGACTGCATATCGGCCATTTTCACGGAGTTCTTGAAAACTGGATCAAGATGCAGGAATCGTATGACTGTTTCTTTTTTGTGGCTGACTGGCATTCACTGACGACAGAATATGCCGATACCTCCGGGATTGCCCAGAATATCCGTGAAATGGTGCTTGATTGGGTCGCCTTCGGGCTTGACCCCGAAAAATGCATTATATTCCGCCAGAGCATGGTGCCGCACCATTCGGAACTGAACCTGATTCTTTCCATGGTCACCCCGGTTTCCTGGTTGGAGCGCTGCCCGACCTACAAGGAGATGCAGGATAACCTGGAAACCAAGGATCTTTCCACGTTCGGTTTCCTCGGCTATCCGGTGCTGATGGCCGCCGACATTATCCTCTACAAGGCGCTGCGGGTTCCGGTCGGCCAGGATCAGCTGCCGCACCTGGAAATTACCCGTGAGATTGCTCGCCGCTTCAACCATCTCTACGGTGCGGTGTTTCCCGAGCCGGAAGCGCTGCTCACTGAGACTCCCAAGCTGCCTGGTCTGGATGGCCGCAAGATGAGCAAGTCGTACAACAATTCAATCTATCTTTCCGACACTGCCGAGGAAACGAGCAAAAAGATCTTGGGGATGATGACCGACCCGGCCCGGGTACGGCGCAACGATCCGGGTGATCCCGACGTCTGCGTGGCCTTCAACCTGCATCGCATCTACGTGCCGCAGGAGAAGTTGGAAGAAATCATTCCGGCCTGCCGTAATGCGACGATAGGGTGTGTGGAGTGCAAGAAGATTCTGGTCGGTTGCATGAACGAACGTCTGGCCCCTTCCCGTGCCCGTCGTGAAGAACTTGCCACCAACCCCGCCTTTGTCTATGAATTGCTGCAGGAGGGGAGCATAAAGGCGTCCCTGATATCGGATGCCGTGAGGACTGAGG
>JAQUCQ010000318.1 GCA_028686145.1 Desulfuromonadaceae bacterium
AGGCTTTCTCTACCATAGCTGGGCCGAGAGTTTTATTGAAGGTCGCTGGGTTTCAGTTGATCCCACTTATAATCAGATCCCGGCTGACCCCACCCACCTTAAGCTGCTCGAAGGTCATCTTCCTGAGGACATGGCTCCGATAATTGCAATTATCGGCCGAATCAAGATAACAATTCGCGACTCGGCATACTAAATACTGTTTTTGATGAAGCATTACAGAGTGTTACCGGTTAGTTCAATTCAGTTATAAGGGAGGGTACCATTATGTCGATGAAACCAGAGACACTTGCTGCAATCAACATGACCGAAGATCAGCTGATTAAAAGTCTTATCAAGGATGTCCAGGATGTTTTTATCACTATGGTCGGGGTTGAGGACCTGATGCACCTGCCAATTCAGGTGGATGTTACGACGCATTTTAAAGAGTGCCTCACGGCCATGGTCGGGCTAGCAGGCACCTATAACGGACTGGTGAGCGTACACCTTCCCTGGCCACTGGCCATATCGCTTACATCTTTGATGCTGGGCATGGAAGTGACTGAAATTGATGATGACGTCAACGATGCCATGGGAGAAATTGCCAACATGGTCGCCGGTTCTTTCAAGCAGCACCTCTCGAAAGGCGGATCGGACATTCAGCTATCAACCCCTTCGGTTGTTAATGGCGCTGATTATGTTGTCTCAAGCGGCAACAATCTTGAGAACATTACGCTCAAATTTGCCACAGACGAAGAGTGGTTCATGGTAGCGCTCTCGATCGAAGATTAACCTGCCGGCATCCGCCAAACACCACTGAGAATTATTGCTATGGATACCGACATTCGGGTACTTGTTGTCGATGACGACGAATTTAATATTGATTTGATTGAGGTCATGTTGACCGGCCTTTCCGGACTGGAAGATCTGACGATTCTGCGTGCCTTAAACGGCCGCGAGGCACTGGATGTCCTGGAGCAAAAAAGTGACATCGACATCATTCTGCTTGATCTTGAAATGCCCGTCCTGAATGGCTTTGATACCCTGCAGATCATTAAGCGCCACGAGCAACTGCGCGAAATCCCGGTTATCGTTGTGACATCTGATAGAAGTGAAGTCCTCAAAACTCTTACCATGGGGGCCAACGACTTTCTCGCGAAACCATATGATCCGCAAGAACTTAAACTGCGGGTTATGAATCACGTCAGGATTAAAAAACTGAATGACATTACGCGAGATATGAACGATGCACTGGAACGGGAAGTAGTTAAAAAAACTGCCGCACTGCAAAAAGCGCTGGTACTTTCGCAGGAAGCAGAATATGAAATTTCACTCCGGCTTGGTAAGGCAGCGGAGTATCGTGACCTCGAAACTGGCATGCATACGGTGAGGATAAGCCACCTCTCGCGTGAACTGGCTCATCTGGCCGGCATGGCGGAGGAAGATTGCGAGATACTGCGCTATGCATCACCACTCCACGATGTCGGCAAAATCGGGATTCCGGACCACATTTTATTGAAACCGGGGAAACTGACCGAACAGGAATATGAAATAATGCAGATGCATGCCGCTATCGGCGGGAAGATTCTGAGTGGTGCCGAGCATTTCCCTGTTATTGAGGCGGGGCGGATAATTGCAGAGCAGCACCACGAACGCTGGGATGGCAATGGCTATCCCAACAAACTGAAGGGCACGGATATTCACATTTATGGCAGGATTGTGATGATTGTCGATGTTTTTGATGCCTTGGCTTCCGAACGCCCCTACAAAAAAGCGTTTTCTATCAAGGAGACTGCAACCCTGATGCTGAAGGACCGAGGCGTATTCTTTGATCCGGAATTGCTGGATCTCTTTATGGCAAATCTGGATCGTTTTGTTGCGATCAAAAACTCGCTGCAGGATATTCCTGGCTGTGAACATAATCCTTTTGAGGAAGTACTGAAATCCCAGCAAATTGCCTGAAACAAGAGTAAGGAGAGCCGGAGTGTCGGATAAGCCTTTACCACCACAACCGATTCTGGTTATCTCATACAGTGATGACACCAGGACGGCACTATCCTCCGTCCTGACTAAAGCAGGAGCCGCTGCAGTCCCCTGTAGCAGCTTTTGTGATGCAGAAAATTTCGCCCTCAATGATTTGTACAGTGGGATACTGGTCGATCTCCCTTCAATTATCAAGTCAAAGGGTGAAGAGAAGATTGTCGCCTATACCATGGCCAACTTTTTACCGACCTTACGGGTGCGGACAATGGGTGGCATGCTTGTTCCAATGGCAATGCCGGGAAGTGCCAAGCAAGACAAAAACCTTGATGACTTTTTGCACAAAACCTGTGTGACTCATATCCCAAAGCGGCTGCGTGAATTCCGGCGCCATCCGGTCTGCCTTGCCACCATTGTTACGCATAACGACATGGAGTCTCGGGGATTTACATTGGACATTTCGTGGGGAGGAACATTCATTGTTGATTTGCAAGCTGAAAGATTCTGTATTGGAGACCCGCTAACGATTCTGATCCCGGAATTCGGCTGCATCATACCGGCAGAAGTACGCAGGATCAAACCGTGGGGGATTATGCGCCATGCACCCGGTATCGGCCTCCGTTTCGGCACTCTGGACGAAACGGTTGAAGCTGTTATTGCAGGTATCACGCGAACTCGCAAAGAATTTGACCGGGACCGATTGACTGCCTGAAAACAGACCTGATTAAAATTGTTGCTGGTACTCCACGAGCAGTTCCCGTAACGACTTCTTCATTCCGCGCTTCCACGGCCCTACCGCGACCAGACGGAGATTTTCGGGGGCAAAGAGTTCCCGGGCGGTTTCCTGAAGATCGGCAGCAGTGATCCGGCGCGCTTCGCACTGATCTTCTTCAATGTTCCTGACAACCCCCATCAGCTCTCCCCAACCATATCGCCCCCCCATTTCGTAAGCAGAATCACGGCTGAATTCAAGATCGAAAATATAGGAATTCCGGATTCGCTCCAGCTCCTCTGCAGGAACCAGCTCCACTGTTATGCGGGTCAGTTCCTCAAATGCAGCTTTGACCGCATGGATCAAGGTATCCGGAGCTGTAGACAGGTCAAACGTCAGACAGCCGGTTTCATCGTAGGCCCCGATTGCACCGTCCACAGAATATATGATACCCAATTCCTCCCGTAAACGGAGATGCAGGCGGGAACTGCCACCGCCGGCAAGAATTCGGCGCAAAAAGCGAAGCGCCATAAAGCGGCGATCATTGCGTGCAAAACCAAGAAATGCCAGCTGCAGATTCATCTGGCTGTCAGAATCCTGTACGCAGCGGATCTGTGGTGCGAACTGGCGATATGTTACCAGATGTGTCGCCGGCACACGCTTATCAGGCCATTGGGCAAAGGAGTCCTTTGCAGCAGCAATGACGGCTCGATTTTTCACCGGCCCGGAAACAACCAGAACGGCATTTGAAGGAACATAATAATTATTCAGGTGATCTTCAAGATCGCTCCGTTCAATGGCGGCAATGCTTTCAAGTGTTCCGACCGTCGGCATTCCCAGCGGGTGCCGGGGCCAAAGGAGCCGGCTGACAATTGTATCAGAATTGACCTCCTCCCCCTGTTCATTCAGGTCCTCCCTGGCTTCCTCGGCAATGATCCGCTTTTCAATATCGATCCCAGCTAATAGCGGCGTCATCAGCATTGAAGCAAATATTTCCATGCCACGCTTGATGCTGTCCGGGTGCACCCGTGAATAATAGTAGGTCGATTCTGCATCAGTGGCGGCATTTGGAGCTCCACCAATTATTTCAAAAGCCGACTCGATTGCCAGTGATGACGCAAACTCTGCTGTACCTCGAAAGAGAATATGCTCCAGAAAATGGGAGAGCCCTTCCCTGCCCGGCGGATCGTTCCGACCACCAACCTTGAGATAGATCGCCAGTTCGGCAGCATGCAGATGTGGCATTTCGACACAGACAACCCGCAGTCCGTTTTCCAGGGTATGAAGAAAGGAGCGAATCATATCAGCTCACCCCGGATGGTATCTATCTGCTGCCGGTATTCATCAGGAAGCAGGAACCTCTCTTCATGCGGCTCCGCCCAGATCGGGCGCGGCCAGAGCAGTTCAGATGTGAAGCGCGGTACAATGTGCCAATGAATATGCGGCACCATATTTCCCAAGAGCTCATAATTGATCTTGGCAGGAGTGTATATTGAGTAAAGCGCCTGCGCTACCGAAGTGATTTCCTCCATCAGGCCGGTGCGCACACCTCGGTCAAGATGGAACAAT
>JAQUCQ010000319.1 GCA_028686145.1 Desulfuromonadaceae bacterium
CTTGGCATGTCCGCCATACTCGGTATCCTGAAAGCGCATAACGGTACGTTGCAACTGTCTAGCACGCAGGGCGTTGGTACGACATTCAAGGTATATATTCCTGTAGACGGTGTCCATGAGCAGGTTGAAACGTCGCTACCTATCACAGTGACAGCGCCAGTACTACCCAATGCCACTGTTTTGCTGGTTGAGGATGAGGACACACTACGAAATATTGGAACGACCCTGTTAGGAACGCTTGGTTTTTCTGTCATAGACGCTGCCAATGGATGTGAGGCGCTTGAACAGTACAAGACATATGGTTACGAGATCGACCTGGTTATTCTTGATCTGATCATGCCCGTTATGGGCGGCATTGAAGCATACCATGAATTGCGTAAGCTCAATAAGGCGGTGCCGATTATACTCTGCAGCGGGTACGGTGCAGAGTCGGTAGAAGTTGTCACTGCTATGGATGACAAAGCAGGCTTTTTACACAAACCATATAACGTAATAGAGCTGCGCAGAGTGTTACGCGAGAAGTTGGAAGGAAAACAGCAGAATACGGAATGAATATAAATTGGATATTTCAGACACTCTCAAAAACCTGTTCGCACCTTGACACCCCTCTGTTTTTGCGGTAACTTGTCACGTCCTACCGTAGGACACACGACGTTTTCGTCAAAATCCCCGTTAAATTAAAAGGTTGCTCTGATATGAAAATTACAGCGGTTATTCCGGCCCGTTATGCATCGACTCGCTTTCCCGGCAAGGCGTTGGCGGATATTGACGGACGTCCGATGATCCAGCATGTTTATGAACGTGCGTCCCGGTCAACGTTGATTTCCCGGGTAATTGTTGCCACTGATGATTCTCGTATCGCTGATGCGGTCAGCATGATTGGTGGAGAAGCAATCATGACCTCTACCAGTCATGAAACGGGCACCGATCGGTTGGCAGAGGTTGCCGGAATTCTGGATTCCGACATCATCGTCAATGTCCAGGGTGATGAACCACTTCTTGACCCGGCCATGATTGACCAAGCAGTGCAGCCCTTTCTTGAAGAGGCTGATCTTCAAATGGGAACAGTAAAAACTCGCATTAAGTGCCTGCATGATTTTCTTTCTCCCAATGTTGTCAAAGTGGTGACTGATAACTGTGGTAATGCCCTCTATTTTTCACGTTCACCACTGCCATTTTTTCGCGATAAATGGAAAGACTTGAAGGATGAATCATTTTGTTGTGGCAAACTGCTCTGCTATAAGCACGTTGGCCTGTATGTCTATCGCCGGGAGTTTCTGCTGAAATTTGCCGCTATGCCGGCGACGTTTTTGGAAATATCTGAAAAACTTGAACAACTGCGTGCAATCGAGAATGGCATTAAAATACGGGTTGTTGAGACCGAGTTTGAGTCAATTGGTGTGGATACACCTGATGACTTGCTGAAGGCTCAAGAGCAGTATCGTAAACTATCGAAATAATATAATTAAATATCGACCGATATTCAGGAGCAGATATCATGAAAACCAAGTTTGTTTTTATCACCGGAGGCGTTGTTTCATCAATCGGCAAGGGGTTGGCCGCTGCTTCCCTGGGTGCATTGCTGGAGGCTCGCGGTTTGCGGGTAACGATGCAAAAACTTGACCCTTACATCAATGTTGACCCCGGTACGATGTCACCTTTCCAACATGGAGAAGTCTTTGTTACCGATGATGGTGCCGAAACCGATCTTGACTTGGGGCATTATGAGCGTTTTACGAATGCCGTTCTTTCCAGAAAGAGCAACTTCACAACTGGACAGGTTTATTTTTCGGTTATTACCAAGGAACGTCGTGGCGATTACCTGGGGGGAACAGTCCAGGTAATTCCGCACATCACCGACGAGATAAAACTCAAGATTATCGAAAACGCCAAGGGAGCCGATGTGGCAATTGTCGAGGTCGGCGGGACGGTTGGCGATATTGAATCGCTGCCGTTTCTGGAGGCAATCCGTCAATTCCGTTTTGACCGTGGTCAGGGAAATGCGCTTTATATTCACGTCACCCTGGTGCCATATATCCGAACTGCCGGGGAGTTGAAAACCAAGCCGACACAGCATTCGGTCATGGAATTGCGTAAAATCGGTATTCAGCCGGATATTCTACTCTGCCGTTGCGAGCGCGATTTGCCGGAAGATATGAAGAAGAAGATTGCACTGTTCTGTAATGTGAGCGAAAAAGACGTTATTCCGGTTGTAGACTCAGAACACATTTATGCAGTTCCCCAGGCGCTTAACAAGGAACATCTGGATGATCAGATTGTAGAAAAACTGAATATTTGGACCAAGGCACCCGATTTGACCAAATGGCAGGATGTGGTGGAAAAACTGCGTCATCCCAGTAATGGGGATGTGCGTATTGCTATTGTTGGCAAGTACGTCGATTTGACGGAGTCCTACAAATCTCTTGCTGAAGCACTGACACATGGCGGCATTGGCAATGATTGCCGCGTTTCCCTCAAATATATTGATGCTGAAAAAATTGAACGTGATGGAGTTGATGGTCATTTTGAAGATGTTGACGGTATTCTCGTTCCCGGCGGTTTTGGTGAGCGTGGTACGGAAGGGAAAGTATTGGCGATAAAATACGCACGTACGAAGAAAATCCCCTTCTTCGGGATCTGTCTTGGAATGCAGATGGCTGTTATTGAGTTTGCCCGCAATGTTTGTGGCATTAAGGAAGCCTGCTCAAGTGAATTCCGCACGGAAGGTGGCGAAGCGCTGATCCATCTGATGGAGGAACAAAAGTCGGTCAGCAAAAAAGGTGGCACCATGCGTCTGGGGGCGTTTCCCTGTTCAATCACCAAGGGAACTTTGGCACATGCCGCCTATAATCAGGTCGAAATCTCGGAACGCCACCGTCACCGTTATGAGTTCAATAACGCATACCGTGATCTGCTGACAAAAAAAGGTCTTATCCTTTCGGGGGTATATAAAGATAAAGACTTGGTAGAGGTTGTTGAAATAGCTGATCATCCCTGGTTCCTTGCGTGCCAGTTCCATCCGGAATTCAAATCAAAACCGCTTGTTCCACATCCGCTTTTTAAAGCTTTTGTCGGTGCCTCATTGGCACAGAGAAATAAGGAGTAAATGATGACACGTGAATTAGTTATATCCGGTAACGTGATTATTGGTAACAATCGTCCACTGGTTTTGATCGCTGGTCCATGCGTGATTGAAAATGAAATTGCAACTATGCGCCATGCCGAACGTCTGATGGCGATTTGTAATGGGCTTTCTATTCCCCTCATCTTCAAGGCTTCTTACGACAAGGCCAATCGAACTTCTATTAATGCGTATCGAGGTCCGGGGCTGAAAGAGGGCCTTGCTATATTGCGCAAAGTCAAAGAAGCGCTGGGTGTTCCAGTCATTTCGGATATTCACTCTATTGAGCAGATTGCTCCGGCGGCTGAGGTATTGGACGTTCTCCAGATTCCTGCCTTCCTCTGTCGTCAGACCGATCTACTGATAGCTGCTGCAAAAAGCGGCCGGGTAATTAATGTGAAAAAAGGGCAGTTTCTGGCCCCCTGGGATATGAAAAATGTTGCCGGAAAAATTGCCGCCAGCGGCAACGAGAACATTATCCTTACCGAACGGGGCGCTTCTTTTGGTTATAATAACCTGGTGGTGGACATGCGCAGTTTTCCTGTCATGCGTGCCACCGGATATCCGGTGGTGTTTGATGCCACTCACAGCGTGCAACTCCCTGGAGGTCAAGGGGATAGTTCTGGCGGACAGCGCGAATTTGTGGAATATTTATCGCGGGCGGCTGTCGCTACCGGGATTGATGGAATTTTTATGGAAGTGCATGAAGATCCTGACAAGGCACTCTGTGATGGTCCCAATTCGATTCCTCTGAGTGAGCTTCCCGGACTTCTTAAAACTCTGAAAACGCTTGATTCTGTCGTTAAGCAAAGGCCGGTGGTATGAACGTTATAGATGAAGCACGTCGGGTAATCCGGGTAGAGGCGCTGGCGCTTTCAGCAATGGCTGAACGCATTGATGATTCTTTCGAGCGAGCGATTGACTTGATTTTGATGAGTACAGGAAGGGTGATTGTTAGCGGGATGGGCAAATCCGGTTTGGTTGGGCAGAAAATAGCCTCCACCATGGCTTCTACCGGAACCCCGGCATTTTTTCTGCATCCGGCAGAAGGGATTCACGGTGATCTGGGAATGATTATGACCGGAGATGTCGTGATAGCCATTTCAAACAGTGGCG
>JAQUCQ010000320.1 GCA_028686145.1 Desulfuromonadaceae bacterium
CAACCGGGCTGTGAGTCCCTGATCTTCAGTAATAATCTTGGATATATCTTCTATGGAACTGCGAGGATGGTTGATCGTCTCATTCAGTCGTTCGTAGAACAAAGGAAGAGAGTAGACCGTACTGGTTTCTTCCACAATACGGTCAATCGTAGTGAGTGGGTAATCAGACAGTGCCATGCTGGACCTTCCTTAGTGCCGCAAGCCGCATCAATTCAGCAATAACAGGATGGTTTCGATTGGTATGCTGGAAGAGAGGGATCAACGCCTGCTCAACGGTCGCCAGCTCATGCGGATCGACATCTGCCGGTATCTGGTCCGCAGCATCTTCACTACCTTGGCCGGCAATATCGGCTTCAAACACACCCCAAGTACGAAAAATGACCAGATGCTTTTGAGTCAATTCGGCGCCGGCCCCCAGAAGCATGCGCCCCGTTCGGTCGTGAACATCACTCGCCAGAACCATTCCGGTTTCAATATTTTCTATGGCAACTATTCCCACTCATCCCTCCAGCAGGTTCAACAACTTCGCACCGACAGCCGTCTCGCCTCAGCGGTTACTGCCCCGATCAACCATCAGTCAACTATCGACATTCCGAACCATTTAATCATCTTCCGGCATATAATTCTGACCGCCTAAACGTTTCAGCTCGTCTTTCTGAGCTTTCGTAAGTTCAATAAACCTGACCCCCATCCCTGGCAAAGAGCAACATTCACCCCACAATTGGATTGAGCGCACTTCTACCGGAATAGGTGTATTATCTATCAATGTCGGAAGAACAAGCCAGCCTCGGTCACCAACACCCCATGGCTCGAAACTGATAAGGAAGCAGCCCCCACGGGAAATATTTGCCGTTACGGACCGCGCACTGGAAACCTGTTCCACCGGGATTGACGTATTCAGCAGCGCCGGAATATTTAACAATGACCGTTCGCTGGTTCGTATACTGCGTTGGACAAAGTTTGTACAATATTCTTGCACAAAAATTGCCGGTCCGATATTCCCTGGGCAACCGGTACCAAAAGGGAGGGTTCGTATTTCGCCGCTAGGCTCGTGGCACCGAAGACGCAGGGCGGGAAAAAGCCCAACCAGATCAGTCAACAAGCGCTTTTCCTCTTCCGAACTGCGTATATATGTGGGCATATCAACCAAAATCCCGTTTAACGGGCAGTACACTTCACGGCGAAAAAACTGCATCAGCGTCTGGACACAAACCAGCAACACTCCTGGGACGTCAAGTTCCGCCTGATACACCTGGCGACTTTTCCCTTCACGGCAAATCAACAGGATAGCTGTCACCCTATTCTTGTTATTGTTCACAGCTTGTTTCCACTCATCCATAGTAGCCCGTATATATCACAGGGATTATAACATTTAAAGGCCTGTTTTTAATGAGAGTTCCCCTTCCCCAGATAATTAAGTTCCTGAAACACGTCACAGCACGCGCGCCAAATGCCGACGGACCATATCCTCAAAATCGGCATCACGGCTGCCACTATAAACCAGCGACGAACCAATTTCTGCCGCTAGAATCGCGCAGAGGTATTTTTGCGGCAGCTTCCTGATTCGGCTTCGATACGCAGCCGATTCCCGCATCATGCGAGGCAGATGGCTCAGAACCGCTTGGCGAAAGGGCGCTTGCAAACAAAGTCCCGGACGCGCCGAGAAAAACTCAAATAACCTCGAGTAGAAACTATTGATATTCCGACTTATTGTCTCGGAAATCTCACTATAGAGGAGAGCCCCGCAAGATTCCTTTTGCCGCAACAGAATCAGACGGGCCTCGTCGGCAGCCCGCTTTTCCAAGATAGCGAGAACATCATCGACATAGTGTTCCTTTTGCTCCATAAATTCTCGTTCTGTAAGCAACAGATTGGCAATAATCTCATAGGATGATGAAATTACGCCACATTTGTTTGCTGAAGCATCACGCATCAGAACCACGCCGCTTTTTTGCAGTTGAATCCGTGCTTCAGGCGTAATATACGAATTGGCGCCTTCAATGATCACCCCGGATGACGGCACGCCATTTTCATTCAGAAATGAGCGCCAGTTCTGACCATCTATCGTCTCTGGCCGACCGCCGGCCGGGATGAATAGATCGGCTTTGACCGTAAAAACCAGGCTGTTGTAGAGCCGATTAAAATCATCAATATCAAGCCACTCTTCATCAATTCCATTGGCAGTGCGCAGAGCTTTGCGATGCGATTCTTTCAGTCCCTCCACGCGCCGTCCGGTCCGGTAGACTATAAAAGCACCCTCACCCAGATAATCAGGGTTAAAAGCATCCAGATCGTGCATAAGCACGATACGACGCAACTCGTCATGGTTAATTCCGTTCGGATCATACAGTGCGGCCGTACCATCAAGAATCAGGCGAACCTGCAATCCGGGGCAACGTTCCAGCATAATGCGCAGTGCATTTCCCGCAACATCGCCATTCGGCCCACCGGTCATTTTGAGTGAAAATGAGTCACAGCGAATGTTGATCCCCGCCACTTCAGCCATGGTTATTTCAGCAAAAGTCACAACCCCGGTAGAGGTAACGCCAAATTCCTTGTGGTTGATACCAAAGCGCTTGCTGGACATGATTCCAACACCCAGAATATATCCACGTTTTTTGGACAGTGCGGCAATCGCTTCAATCATACCGTCGTGCATATTTTCGTCCGGACCAATCTCGATCGGCTCATCATCTCCATAATAGTCAACGACTCGCCGGTCTCTTGCCTTCCCGTTTTCAGTGATAAAAATATCCAGAAACGCATTGGCAATGCCGTATTGGAGTTTGTAAAGTCTGAAGTTCTCATCCTCGCTTCCCGCTTGCTCCATATCAGAAGCATCCAGAACAACCGCCAGTTTGGAGCCACCTTCGTATATATCCTTGTTTTTTAAATGCTGGGTATTTGCCAGAACATAGACTTCGCGAAATATGGTGTTGGCCGAGGTAATGTAATCATCAGCACTGCGAGCGATGACGGTACGCCAGCCGCCGCGAGCAATATCGGAGAATCCGACATGGTACCCGGCCCCGAAACGGCTGAAGAAAAAGGTTACGCGGAAAGGAAGTGTTTCCGGAAGGTCTGCGGTGAATTCACGGCCAAGCAGACGGAGATATCCTGGGGCAAGCCGGAATGCCAGCGCCTGCTTCTCGACCACGAAAAAGTTGGTCTTGAGGGTGTGGGTTACCAGCAGCAGACAACAGCGATAGACAGAACGCCGGATATTATCCAACCAGCGATGTCCGGTATTGTAGCCTTCCACGGCATCCTGCACGTCAGCAAGGGAGGCTGCATAAAGACTTTCCCGCCCCTCAAGATCGGGGTCAAACCGCAATCGGAACAGACGGATCAAAAGCTGTGCCATTTCAGGATGATCATAAAATGCACTCTGAACATCATCCAACCCAAAACGTTCCGGCTGGCCGTGGGCCAGACTGGTATGGCAGAACGCAATGTAAGCGTTGACAAGCGCGGCATCCTCACCGGAGAGGAGCCCTTCGATAACATAGTGGCGATAGGCAGGCGAAGATGTGGAGAGGATCTGTGTCGTACAAAGTTCTCGCTTCAGACGGGCAGCCAAGCTGCTTTCAGGAGAAATATCTTCACCCTGGCGACTAATAACAAGGAATGACCCCAGGAAATAGGGGTGAATGCCATTGGATATGGTTTGGCAATAGGCTCTGCGAATGCCGATATCCAGACGGTTAAAGACTTCCAGCAACTGCAATAGAAACTCACCTTGTGGAGGGTTACCAACTGCGAGCAACACCCGGGTCTCGTTTCGACCTTCGCGCTCTACCTGAGTGATATCAAGAAACAGCCCACCCGAGCTGTTACCGTTATCAAACAGCCAGACAAGATAGGCGATCCGCGTAGGGGGCGACATCCGAATGTAATTCTGATTGTTGAGCCAGAGAATTTTCAGCAATCTATCAAGTTTTTTCAGGTCGAAGCCGGGGAATGAACTGCGTAGCTCGGCCCGTACCTTTCTCACAAGTGCTGCAGGGATATCAACTTGTCGCGACAGGTCAATTTCGTGATTTTTGCGGCGATCAAACTCAAAGCGCTGGATTTCGAGTTCATCATCAAGACCCGGCATATTGGCATTGGAGTGGGAAAACATGGCATACGAGATCTCACGCTCCCCTACCCGGCTCAATGTCCCATAGAGTGAGCCGGGACGATTGACACTGGCAATCACCAGTCTCTTGTCCTGATCGGTAAGGATCAGA
>JAQUCQ010000321.1 GCA_028686145.1 Desulfuromonadaceae bacterium
TCCTGCGTGTGTGGTCCCGGTGATTGGCATCACAACCGCACCATCGGTTCTTGTGGTATGATGAACACCGGAATTCTGCTTTTAACCAGGATACGCGTCGCTGCCTCTATTTCAATAGCTGGCAATCGAAAAAGGTCCCCCGTGCGTCTTTTCTGCTGCTTCATCACATTCTGTCTGTTTATTTCCGCCTCGTCCTTGTATGCCTCGGATGGGCCACTGGAATTCGGCCGCATTGCCGCCATCGATCTCCTCATGGATCTGGCGATTTCCAAAAATCTTATCGCCGGTGGAGTTGTTGTGATCGGCAATCACAACGGCATCCTCTCCAGCACCTCTCGTGGACGGTTGTCCGACCGGCCGGATGCCCCGTTGCTGGACCAACAGACCATTTTCGATCTTGCCTCATTGACGAAGGTTATTGCAACGACGCCTGCAATAATGAAGCTGCTGGATGAGGGAAAGATTACCCTGCTCGATACTCTTGGGCACTGGTTTCCCGAATTCAAGGGCTTGGAACACGAAAATGTCACCATCATCAATTTACTGACCCATACGTCAGGGCTCACTGACTTTGAGATGAGTACTGATAATGTGATGAAAACTGCTATAGAGAGGGCTGCTGCGGAAAAAAACCAGCTCCAGCCGGGCGACAGTTTCAGATATGCCGATATAAATTTCATTCTGCTGGGTGAGCTCGTGCATCGGGCTTCTGGCAAAACGCTGGATGTTTATTGCCGCGAAGAACTTTTCAAACCACTGCTTACCCCTGAAACCATGTTTCTGCCCCCACCGGATCTTGCGGACCGAATTGCTCCAACGCTGGGAGTTGACAGCGGAACCGTTCAAGACCGGAATTCGCGCCGTCTGGGCAGCGTTGCTGGGCATGCCGGTCTCTTCAGTTCTGCACAGGATCTCGCTCGGTTTGCCCGTCTGATGCTTGACGGAGGAACTCTTGATGGCAGGGAAATCCTCTCGGAACGAGCGGTGAAATTGATGACCTCTCCGTTTCTCTGCAGGCACGGCACTGTGGAGCGCGGCCTGGGATGGGATATCGATTCTCCCTATTCAGCGCCCAAAGGAAAACTGTTCTCGGAAGCTTCTTTCGGCCACACCGGGTATAGCGGTTCCTCAATCTGGATAGATCCGAAACAGGACCTGTTCGTCATCATGCTGACAAACCGCCTGAATTACCGGAGCATCAGGCAGTTCAATCAGTTGCGTAGCGACATATCAACCATAGCAGTGGCGGAATTCCGGAAACCGGGCGACAACATTCCGGTCGATAGTCAGAGGGTGACAGCAGTTCAAAAATCCACTCTGAGAATTGCACATGTGCAGCAGAGAGCGCACCGAAAAGTTTCTGCCGCTTCACGCGGTATCAGGCTGGCAACGGCAGAGTATGAATTGCGTTCTGTTACGCATCACCAGTACAGCAAGAAGAGGGCTAAAAGCCAACGGCATAAATCATATGGCCGTTCCCGGCGTGTGTAGCACTTTTATTGGGCGTGCCCGCCTTGACAGTTCTACCGGATAAGCCTGTGCCAGCCAGGTTTATGGGCGGTTTCAGAAAATATAGATACTTCATCCGACCCATTGCATGAATGGTATCATGCTCATTTCTTCTCATTCCTTGATTTGGCATTTCAGAAAATGCCACTATTCCCGTTGATATTTATTTTTATATATGCCCGGATTGCCGGACTTTGCGAGCCTTCAACCCACAGTCAGGGCAGCGCTTGCCCGGCAGCAGATGCTGACAGGTTTCGCACCAGTAAATCAGAGGTGCTTCTTTTTCGCATGCCCAACAAGTCCGTTGAGGATTGTTTTTGCCGTTGTTGCATTTTTTGTCGTCAATGGTCATGTGGCATATCCTAATGGTCAGGCTGTCTCCGGATATTCAATGTGTGTGGGCCATGCTGAAATTATACCCTCAACGTGCCCTGTTGCAAGGTGGCACAAGATGCGGTTGGAGATTATTCTTACGTGGTTTAGAATTAAAAAAATCGTACCCCCTCTTTGATATATCGGGAGTATAATGAATCAGTAAAAGCCGGAGGGAACCGCCCGGTAGGCGGCACCGGCGACACAGCTACTATCCGGCTCTTCGGAGCGGAAAGGAGATACATAATGTACGCTATTATCGGAGCAACAGGAAATATTGGGAGCAAGGCAGCCGAGATCCTGCTGGCCAGAAAAGAGAAAGTACGGGTGATCGGCAGGGATGCGGCCAAACTGCAAAGATTAGTTGGCAAGGGCGCCGAGGCGGTGGTGGGCAACCTGAAGAATACCGCTTTCCTGAAAGATGCCCTTACCGGCGTTGATGCCGTATTTACCATGATTCCTCCTAACTATACCGCTACTGATTTTCGTATTTATCAGAACGAGATCGGGGCAAATATCGCCGAGGCTGTTGTCAGGAGTGGGGTGAAATACGTAGTAAACCTGAGCAGTCAGGGGGCCGAACTGCCTGCCGGCACCGGACCGATCTTGGGGTTGCATGACCAGGAAGAGCGACTGAACGCTCTGGCGGGGGTGCATGTTCTTCATCTGCGTTGTACCTATTTCATGGAGAACTTGCTGATGAATATTCCGCTCATTAACGAACAGGGCATTGCCGGTTCGGCACTGCGCGGCAATCAGAAGATTTCCATGATCGCCACTAAGGATATTGCCGCTCGGGTGGCTGAATGTCTGGTCAGGCGGGATTTTACGGGCAAAAATGTGCTCGACCTGCTTGGACAGCGTGATCTGACTCTCGACGAGGCTATCGGTATTATCGGGCGAAAGATAGGCTGGAGTGATCTGAAGTATGTGCAGTTCCCGTACGAGGAGGCTCGCAAGGGAATGATTGCAACGGGAATAAGCCCGGATGTCAGTCGGCTCTTTATCGAGATGAGCAAGGGGATTAACGAGGGGTTGTTTGCGGTAAGCCGGCCGCGAACAACGGAAAATACAACACCTACTACTATTGAGGAATTCGCCGAGACCTTTGCGGCGGAATTCGCGGCCACACAGCTGAAAAAAGCCGCGTGACTGTGTTTTTAAGTGTTCAGGAAAAGCCCGCCTCGCGCGGGCTTTTTTGTTCTGTAGAATACCTAAAATATGGAGGCTTTGGTTTGCGCCATACCGGTGATGAGTGATAGCTTTCTGTGCTTACTGGGAATAAATGGTTTTTTGAATTTAGTGTGTCCTGATGGTGGAAAATGTGAGCAAGCCTGTTATCCTTTTTAGGAAGAAAATTGCAGAAAGGAGAACGATCATGTCTTTACGTATCTGGTTGTTGCTTAGTTTGGTATTTAGCCTGTATGCAGCTTCATCTGCATCGGCAAAGGTATCCGGACGCGAGGTTGAGTACCGGGCAGGTACTACGGTACTCAAGGGATATGTGGCTGAAGATACGGCACTGAAAGGGAAGCGCCCAGCCGTGCTGGTAGTACATGAGTGGTGGGGACTGAATGATTATGCCCGCAAACGGGCCAGAATGCTGGCCAAATTGGGGTATATTGCTTTTGCAGTGGATATGTACGGTGATGGCAAGACCGCCCGTCATCCGGATGATGCGGGCAAATTCGCCAGTGAAGCCATGAAGAACAACGTGGTTGGTGAGGCCCGTTTCAACGCTGCTCTTGATTTTATCAAGCAGCAACCATTGGTTGATCCGACGCGTATTGCTGCAATCGGCTACTGTTTCGGTGGTGGGGTAGTGCTGCATATGGCGCGTCAGGGGGCCGACCTGAAGGGGGTTGTAAGTTTTCACGGCAGTCTGGCAACGGCTGTTCTGGCCAAGGCCGGCGTTGTGAAGGCCAAGGTGCTGGTTTTTAACGGCGAGGCGGACAAAATGACCACGCCTGAGCAAGTGGCCGCCTTTAAAGATGAAATGACCAGAGCAGGTGTCTCGTTCCGCTATGTGGGATATCCGGGAGTGATGCATAGTTTTACCAATCCGGATGCGGATGCTTATGCTAAAAAGTTCAATCTGCCGCTTGCTTATAATAAAAAAGCGGATCTGGACTCCTGGGCACAAATGAAAAAATTCCTCCGGGAAATATTTGCGAAATAAATCGTTTCCGAGAGGATGTTTTATGGACAGTGCAGTACGCACAACACTCTGCTTTCTTTGTGCGCTTAGTATATTATTCTGTGTTCCCTCTTTCGTCATGGGAGCCCGTTCTGAGGCGGCTTGGCTCAAAGGGATTCCTCTCGGTCAGGCGATCAGGATCGGCACCGGCAG
>JAQUCQ010000322.1 GCA_028686145.1 Desulfuromonadaceae bacterium
GGTATGCTTCCTGTGCCGTCATCTGTGCCGCCCGTTCAGGAGAGATAATACCCTTCTGGACAGCTTTCTGTTTCAGTTGCTCAGGATCCATGCCGCGGCCATCGTCAGTGATGCTGATGTCAACATGATCCTTGTCACGGCGTACGGTCAGTTTTATCGTGCCGCCAGACGGCTTGCCCGCCATCACCCGCTCATCGGCCGACTCCAAACCGTGATCAACTGCGTTCCGCAGAATATGGACAATCGGTTCGGCAATCTCTTCCAAAATGCCGCGATCGAGCTCAATTTCTTTCCCATCAATCTGAAAATCAACTACTTTCCCCTGTTTACGCGCCAAGTCGCGTACCAACCGTGGAAAACGCTCGGCGATAGTGGCAAACGGCAGCATGCGGGCTTTAAAAACCTGATCGCGGAGATTCCGTAGCAGCGCGGTAAGTTGTTTGAGTGGTTCCCGGCATTCGACGGCATCAGCCAGGCGGATGGATTCATCCAGAAGATACCGATTGGTAATCAACTCTCCGGTGATGTTGACAAGATGATCAAGGGTTTCGGTTTTGATACGGATGCTTTTAAAGGAGTCGGTCTGGCGGAATTGGTGCTGAGTTGAAAGCGCTGATCCCTGGAACGCATCTGCGCTCTCACAGGACGGAGTGGTGTGAACAAGGGGAGGCGTTTCAGCAGTCGGGTCATATACTGTCAGCCGCTCAATCAGCCCGGCAGTATCTTCAATGAGATCATCCCCCGACTCTACCTGGGAGACAAGACGGCCAAGCGTATCGCCCCCTTCCAGCAGAAGATCGGCAAGAGCAGGAAGCAACTGCAATTCTCCACTGCGGACCCGGCTCAACTGGTCTTCCATGAGATGGGCCACCGCCACAATCTGCTCATAGCCCATAGTTGCCGCCATTCCCTTCAGAGAATGAGCATGGCGAAAGAGTTCATCAATTGCTGCGGTATCGCCGGAGGACTCTTCGAGGTGAATAATCAGCTCGCTGAACGCAGAGAGATGACTGCGCGCTTCAGAAACGAACAGATCCCGATAGGGGAACATGTCCATTGGTCAATCCTCCAGGTTTTCCATAACTTCAGCAACTTTCTCGGGAGTAAACGGTTTCTGGATAAAAGCTTTGGCGCCCAGATCAAGCGACTTCTGGATGACTGGGGCCTGGCCGATCGAAGAGCAAACAATTACCTTTGAATCGGGGCAAATGCCAATGATCGATTCCAAAAGGTCGAGACCGTTTGAATCAGGCAGGATAATGTCCAGCAGAATAATATCAGGATGGCTTGCATGGAGGTTTCTCATCGCCTCGATACCGCTTGCCGCCTCGGCGACCACGTTGTACCCCATTTCAACAAGGATTCCACGCAGAATTTTCCGCATAAAGAGAGAGTCATCGACAATCATCACCGTCCGGCTCATAGCTGCCCTCCACCCTACCCCTTTAATTTGTTCAGTAACAGCTCGTTAACCACTGACGGATTTGCCTTTCCTTTACTGGCTTTCATGATCTGCCCGACAAAAAATCCGAATACTTTTTCCTTGCCGCCGCGATACTCTTCTACCTGTCCGGCATTGGCTGCCATGATTTCGTCGATGATAGTTTCGATGGCGCTACTGTCGGAGACCTGTATCAGGCCCTGCTCTTCGACAATAGCCTGCGGTGCTTTGCCGCTCCGCCACATCTCGTCAAAAACGGTTTTAGCAATTTTGCCCGAAATTGTGCCGTTGTCGATCAGCTTCAGTAGCTCCGCCAGTTGTCCCGGCGCGACCGGACACGCTTCAATTGAAGTCCCGCTATCATTAAGTGCCCTGGTTATCTCACCCATTATCCAGTTGCCGATCAACTTGGCGTTGCCATGGGCAGCAACGCCGGCTTCAAAGTAATCAGCCAGGGCACGGCTTGCCGTCAGCACTTCGGCGTCATAGAGAGGCAGGCCCAGCTCTGCCATAAAACGCTGCTGGCGCTGTTCCGGCAGCTCGGGCAACTCTTGCCGCGAGCGCTCGATCCATTGGTCGCTGATAACCAGCGGCACCAGATCTGGATCGGGAAAATAGCGATAATCGTGAGCCTCTTCCTTGCTGCGCATCGAGCGGGTCGTTCCGCTGTTCGGGTCAAAAAGCCGCGTTTCTTGAACGACCGTACCACCATCCTCAATCAGGTCAATCTGGCGCTGTATCTCATATTCGATGGCCTGCTTGACAAATTTAAACGAATTTACGTTCTTGATCTCGGCCCGGGTGCCATAAGTATCCGAGCCGACCGGCATAACCGAAACGTTGGCATCACAGCGGAAACTTCCCTCTTCCATATTTCCATCACATATTCCAAGCCAGGTTACAATCTGGTGCAGCTGTTTCAGGTAGACCACCGCCTCGTCGGAGGAGCGAAGATCCGGTTCGGAAACAACTTCCAACAGTGGCGTACAGGCGCGGTTCAGGTCAACTCCGGAATCATCAGCGCGGTCGGAAAGTTCGCCATGCACCAGCTTGCCGGCATCCTCCTCCATATGAATACGGGTGATGCCGATCCGTTTCAAATCCTGATCGTTAACCTTGATATCAAGCCACCCGTGCTGACAGATTGGATCTTCAAACTGGCTGATCTGGTAGCCCTTGGGAAGATCGGGGTAGAAGTAGTTCTTTCGGGCGAAAATACTGCGCGGCGTGATGGAACAATTTGTGGAAAGTCCGGCCTTGATGGCAAATTCCACGACCTTCTTGTTGAGGACCGGCAGTGCCCCCGGCAACCCCAGACAGACCGGGCAGGTCTGGGAGTTTGGCTCGGCACCGAACAGTGTTGAACAGCCACAGAATATTTTCGTGTCGGTCAGGAGCTGTACGTGAACTTCAAGGCCGATGACAGGTTGGTATTTCATAATACGCTCCGGAAATTAGATCGTTGCTTTTCTGGTGTGCCACTCAGTGGCCTGCTCAAAAGCATGGCCTGCCTGCAGGATTGCTTCCTCACCAAACGGCTTACCGATCAATTGCAGGCCGATTGGAAGGCCGGTAGCGGAATAGCCGGCGGGCAGTGACATGGCACAGGTGCCGGCCAGATTGACCGGTATCGTGAATATATCGGACAGGTACATCTGCAGCGGATCATTGACCTTCTCGCCGATCTTGAATGCCGGCGTCGGCGCAACAGGCGTCAGCATGACATCGACGTTTGCAAATGCAGAGATGAAATCATTCATGATGAGCGTCCGCACCTTCTGGGCCTTGACGTAATAGGCGTCATAATAGCCGGATGACAGGGCGTAGGTACCGAGCATGATGCGGCGCTTGACCTCGGCGCCAAACCCTTCGCTGCGACTTTTGGTGTACAGGTCCAGAAGCCCGGCTGCTTCGGCACGATGGCCAAAGCGGACCCCGTCATAACGTGCCAGGTTGGAGCTTGCTTCGGCAGTGGCAATCAGATAGTAGGTTGCCACTGCGTAATCAGTATGCGGCAGCGAAATGTCAACAAATTCAGCCCCGAGTCGCCGGTAGGTTTCGATGGCAGCGTCCATAGCTTTTTGCACATCCGCATCAAGCCCGGCGATAAAGTACTCTTTCGGCAGTCCTATCTTCAGTCCCTTTACACCCTGTGTCAGAGAGGCAGCATAGTCCGGCACCGGTGTATCGACGCTGGTCGAATCCTTGGTATCGTGGCCTGCCACGGCACCAAGCATGATTGCACAGTCCGTCACATCCCGGGTCAGCGGCCCAACCTGGTCCAGTGACGAGGCATAGGCAATGACGCCGTAGCGCGAAACGCGGCCATAGGTCGGTTTCAGGCCGACGCAACCGCAATGGGAAGCAGGCTGCCTGATCGATCCGCCGGTATCCGTTCCAAGTGTCGCAATCGCCTCGCGAGCGGCAACCGCCGCTGCCGAACCTCCCGATGACCCCCCGGGAATACACGACGTATCCCATGGATTGCGCGTACTCCCGTACGCGCTGGATTCATTGGATGAGCCCATGGCAAATTCGTCCTGGTTGAGCTTTCCCAGCAGTACCGCGCCGCGCTCTTTCAGTTTTTCGTAGGAAGTGGCGCTGTAAGGGGGGATGAAATTGTCTAAAATGCGCGAGCCGCACGTGGTGCGGATGCCTTCGGTCAGAAAGATGTCCTTGAGGGCAAGAGGTATCCCGGTCAGCACATCCGTTTTGCCTGCGGCAATGCGGATATCGGCCGTAGCGGCATCGGCAAGTGCCTGTTCGGGTGTGACGGTGATGAATGA
>JAQUCQ010000323.1 GCA_028686145.1 Desulfuromonadaceae bacterium
GGTCATCTGCGTATTTCTCGAGTACAGCCTTTGCATTGAATCCTACTAATACTGAAGAGAGCTTCTCAACGCCACCTATTGATCGACCTATAACACCTGCTTTCATATTCGCATTTTGAGCAGATTCTAAGATCCTTTGATAAATTTCTTCTTTAGACGTCGGCTTTGGGTTTAACGAGAGCGGATTCAAATATTTCTCAACAAGCGCTGTTGTAACCCCAATGATATTTCTGTTTGGCAAGTATTCCTTAGCTAACAGGTAGACCTTCTTGTCCATGGTTTCATTATGTTTCATTGTATTCTCCATCAACGGTGTGGGCGGTGACCGGGCGCGGTTTTATCGCGACCCGGTCCACTGGCCTCGTTGGACATCACCTGTCAGTACCAAGCTCAGCCCTCATCTGCGCAATGATCTCATTTTTGAGGGATTCGATTCTTGTGCCACGTAGTTTCATTTCATCTGCTATAGGAGATTCGAGATCAGGAGCAGTCAGTTTCTTGTTTGCCTCTTGCAGCCATGGTGCGGCCTGAACCATCATTTCACGATGAAGATCCTCGTATTGTTTTATGAGCGTGAGTAGAGTTGGCGATGCAAAAATTTGGAGCGTTGTCATTTCCTCCAACACACTTCGGTGACTTTCTTGGATATTATGGGGAAAACTTCCGACCGTAGCCTGAAACTCAACTATTCCCTCGGGAGAGTTGCTGCTGTGTAGCAGTTTAAGGAACGCCTGCGGGAGGATTTCGTTTGTATATTTGTCATACTCCTGACCAATGCTTGCCGCTGACTTTTCAAATTTTTTGAAATATTCCTCATAAGCTTCTTTTCTTGCCTTAAACACCATTTCAGCTCGCTCACGCTTGTACTTCAGGTGATGGAGCAGAATCGGTATAATTACTGAAGCGAGAATTGTTGAAATGACAGGTACAATAACTTGAGGTTGGAGCCAGAATGTAACTTCAGCTGGTTGAGTCATACTGTAAGCACCCACTTTATCGAATTCCCTTCAATTCTTCGGGTGAAGAAGCCCATGCGACCGAATATGGGGCCGAGGAAGGACAAATGCCTCGGTGTTAGGGCACCAGGTTCAAGGGTGAAATTTTGTGCAAGCACCCATTCTCCAACTGAGCCAGGAGAAGGATTCGATTGGTGTGTTCCAGCTGTTATTTCACCGTTGTTTGCTGACGCCATAGACATTGCTTGCCGTAGGATAGAATGAAACATTCTCCAAGGAATTACATAAGGCGGATTTTCGTTCTCATGCTTTAGTTGAAGCCCTTCATTCATTGCACACCACTCGAATCTTGTTTGCTTTTCCTCACTCCTGTGCCAAGTAGTCTCGCTTATCATTGGTTATCCTTTATCTTTTGTACAACGGCGTGGGGGCGCACCGGCGGAGCGTAGCGGAGACCGTGTGCCGCCGCCTTGTTGGGTCTGTCGGCTATTGTTTAAGCACCGCTATTTGTGTCTGCCTGGTTTTTCGTATTATTGCGCGCATTCCAGAAGGTGTTGAACGCAAGTTTCAAACAAATCCACCAAGCGTAAACTGAATAAATTGAGGAGCATTCTTCGTAGTCGAGCAATCCGTGTGCGACTTCGTTCCGCAGGTTTGGGCCAAAAGCATCACAAAACAGTGCATTTATCTCAAAAGCTATATTTTCTCCGAAAATTTCTTTAACTTCAGGAAGGTCGATTAATGTACTCAATCCATTTTCATTTTCTATTCCATTAATATCCAGGTTTGTTGTCTTTACTCCCCTTGCTTTCAGGTGATATCTGACAAGATGCTCTATCTGTGGAACTAACAGATGTATTGCACTTGCAAAATCCTTATCGTATCCAGCAAACAACCCCTTACCAAACAGATGTTCACGCCCCGGTGGTACTATTGGTGAGTGATTGCAGACGCTTACAAAATCGGCTTCTCGTAATCTCTGTTCAAGATGAAGTATTTCTAGAGCAGGCCATATATCCCCCTGTACGACCAGCCCCAATTCCATTCCATAATGCTTAACCATCTCTGCCCACAGTACTACTTCATTTTCTTCAGAGTCCGCATTTCCAAGTCCCATTCCGGGACGTTTTGCAATCACACGTCCATCACGAGACATATGAGTTGAGGAAAATAGCGCTTGTAAAGGATGCTCTTGGAGCATTTTCTTTGAAGTATCTCGTAGATTAGCAACACGTGCACCATGGTAAATATTTGAAAATGCAAGGAGAGCATCTATAGCAGTTTTCCCACGGACTGCATTTCTTGCATTTTCAACAATTTCGCTAATATCAATTCTTGGCGAAGAAATCACACCCATTTCGCTCAATGAGCATTCGCCGGATTCTGCCAATAGTTTATTAAGCTCCAAGATTCTTTCATCAACTTTATAAAATTCTCTTTGAGACTTTGGTATGGTTCGGTATTTCTGGATTGCGTTCTCATAGAAACTCGCAGCCACCATGTGACTTGGATGCTCAGATGAAAGTCTGGCCATTGCCTCCTTTACCCATGCTTCTGCAACTAGAACGGTCATTTCGACAGCTTTATTTTCATTTTTTGCTCTTTTGTACCATTTCGCAGAAGCCTCGAAAAATTCTTTGCTTCGGTGGAGATCACCAGTTGAATCAAAACGTCTGGACAATGTTTCTAAATGGTTTGCAATGTTAGCCTCTTCAGCATGGCCAAGATGGTTGGCGAGCATCGTATCTGCGAGCCAAAGAGCTAAAAATCCATCTTCAGGCATGGCACTTTTAGTGGTTGACACGAGTGATGTCTCAATCTCTTTTAGCCGATCTCCAGCACCAGATCGAAGCATCAAGCACAAACTTACTGCTCTTTCCCAGCATTCTCTGCCGCCACGAACCCAAGTTTCTGTGGTGAGTGGTATTTCCCGGTAAGCATCAACAGCCATTAGCGCAAACTTCACATTTCTTGGTTTTTGTAATAGCCAGACTAAATCAGCAATGCGAGCTTTCAGCCACACGTCGTCAACTTCCTCAACTGCCTGCGAGAAAAGGGCTATATCCTCCTGCTGGAAATCTTCAGGTAATGAAGAACGTTTTCCGTCCATAATCATTAACGGACGAAATGGTTCATTTATGCTGTTTGGGGTAAGCATCATTGAGCAGGCATCCGCCAGAAGCCACAACACCTTGCCTTCAGATACTTTCCCGCTTTCTATCGCTTCGTTGGCTGCCTTAGACAAAGACTGCCACATGCTTGAGTATCCTTCTCTGTCGAGGGCGCTTATGACTAAATTACAGGCCGCGCCACGAAAAGAATCTAAATCTGCGACAGTGTTTTCAGGATATCTTGTCATGTAAATATTTCCTCTCCTATTGACCCAACGGTTCGGGAGAACACCGGCGGTTTTAGGCCGGTGCTTCTGCCTAGTTGAAACACGCTTTCAAGTTTGTCCTTCGTTCGCCTGCCTCAAAAACTATCTCGAATATATGTGTAGCCAAAAGAATCTTGTTTAGTTGATAACCACAGATGAGCATTGAAACTTGACGTAGGAATATCTCGTTGCTTTATTACTCCGGCTTGACACAAGGCGGCTACAGCATCATTCGCGCTCAAGTAATGCATTCCGTTTACTGTACACCCACGAGGCTTCACTTTTTTAGTGCAAGCTACTGGATTGTCTCTAACAATTGATCTGACCCTAGTTGTATTACGAGGATAATTCACGTTCGGCGCAACGTCGTACTCTGGTTGTTGCGATTCATATTCATTATATTTTTCTAGCTGCATTTCCGTTATCAGTTTGTATGACAATAAATAGTCAATTTTTTCGTCTTTAAGCTGATCAAATAGGTTGGTATCACGGGCAACAGTTGTTCCTTCTGGCGTCATAAGAAGAAGTTGAGCGCCATCTTTCAGATCTTCAATGTGAATATAGTACTTCCCTGTGGCTTTGTTTTTACAGACGATAACGGACTGTTGAATTGTTTTAGAAGTCACTGCATTCAGAGGGATATTCTGTTTTTTCTCATAAGATTGCTGATAAGAAATTTCAATTTTTATTCCTTTCATTGCCTCAAACAAAACCTGTGTTTCTACATCACTGTACACATCCTGAAGCAGTTTCAGCATCTTACGTCTGGTCTCCTCGGACTGTAGTTGTTCCCTTACTGCGCAAATTTTTTGCTCTCGGGCCAACTCGTCTACATGTGCTTTTAAAAAGGATTCATAATCACCCGCAATAAAGCTTTTCCTG
>JAQUCQ010000324.1 GCA_028686145.1 Desulfuromonadaceae bacterium
ACCAGAAGGGATTTTAAACGCTTGCACCACGAAAGTTCTTATCAACAATGCCAAAAGAACGGCAATAAGTATGGATTCAGTATACTCACGCCAAAGGCTCTTTGGCTTAACCTCTTGATTTTGATTTGATTCATTCAAATCAGCCATGGATTTCCTTTCTTTCTATCAATCAACCTTAAGGATTGCCAAAAATGCTTCCTGAGGCAGCTCAACATTGCCAACATTCTTCATCCTTTTTTTACCTTCCTTCTGTTTTTCCAACAACTTGCGTTTACGTGTAATATCACCGCCGTAACATTTTGCAAGGACGTCTTTACGCATAGCCTTGACCGTTTCTCGCGCAATAATCTTGCTACCGATAGCTGCCTGAATAGCAACCTCAAACATCTGACGTGAAATCAATTCCTTCATCTTTGAAACCAGATCACGACCACGAAAATATGATTTATCACGATGCAGGATCAAGGAAAGAGCATCAACAACTTCTCCGTTTATCATGACATTCATACGAACCAGATCACTACGTCGATACTCCAGATGCTCATAATCAAGAGAGGCATACCCTTTGGTAATCGACTTAAGGCGATCATAAAAATCAAGCACAATTTCATTCAATGGCAATTCATAGATAATCATGACACGTGTCTGCGTCAAATATTTGATTTCACGCTGAACACCGCGTTTATCCTCACAAAGTGCCAGAACACCACCGACGAACTCATTGGGCACGTGAATATGCGCAAGAATAAACGGTTCTTCCAGGTACTCGGTACTTTGAAGCTCGGGCATCTGATTGGCGCTCTGAATGGAGTACACTTCTCCATTCATTTTATGCACCCGGTAAACAACTGTCGGAGCAGTAGTGATCAAATCCAGACCGAACTCGCGCTCTAATCGCTCCTGAATAATTTCCATATGGAGAAGGCCAAGGAATCCGCACCTAAAACCAAATCCAAGAGCAACGGATGTCTCCGGTTCAAAAGAGAATGAAGAATCATTTAACTTAAGTTTCGCCAGCGCATCACGCAACTGCTCGTACTGGGCGGTATCAATAGGGTAAAGACCCGAGAAAACCATCGGCTTGACCTCTTTGAAGCCATCCAGTGCTACTGCACACTGTCTATGCACCAAAGTGACCGTATCTCCAACCTTTGCATCAGCCACATCCTTGATACCGGCAATCACAAAACCAACCTCACCGGCAGTTAACTGCGGTACTTCAACCATTACCGGAGCAAAAACCCCTACCTTAAGCGCCTCATATGCTTTATCGGTTGATACAAGTTGAATTTTGTCACCCTTTTTCAGGGTTCCGTCAAACAGTCGTACCAGAATGATTACGCCCTGATACTGATCATACCAGGAATCAAACAGAAGCGCCTTCAGTGGAGCTGATGCATCCCCCTTGGGAGCCGGAATTTTTTTCACGATCTCTTCCAGGATCTCACGAGTGCCAATACCCTCTTTAGCAGAAGCCAGCACCGCATCGTGAGCATCAATCCCGATAATTTCCTCAATTTCATGTTTAACCCGCTCGGGTTCTGCGGCAGGCAGGTCAATCTTGTTTAAAACCGGAAAAACCTCCAAATTGATATCAAGAGCCAGATACACATTGGCAAGAGTCTGCGCCTCAACCCCCTGAGAGGCATCAACCACCAGCAAGCCGCCCTCACAGGCAGCTAAAGAACGTGATACTTCATAGGTAAAATCAACATGACCAGGGGTATCAATCAGATTGAGAACATACTCATTTCCGTCTTCAGCAGTATAATTGAGCCGGACGGTCTGAGCCTTGATGGTTATACCACGCTCCCGCTCAAGATCCATTTTATCCAGAAACTGATTCTGCATCTCACGGGCTGTAAGCGCACCAGTGTACTCAAGCAACCGATCTGCTAATGTTGACTTGCCATGATCGATATGGGCAATAATCGAAAAATTACGAATTTTACTGATTTCCATGGACTCTCGCTAATCTTGGATGCTGCGAATAGAATTTGGAAGAATAATGAACTAAAATTGGAATGTAAAGCAGAAATGCCCCTGAATACAGCGAAGGCCCCTTCCAATCAGAAGGAGCCTGAAATATCTGGTTAGTGTCTAAGACGAGAAATGAAACCAATCAAGCCTCGAACAAAAAACATACTGATTTCAAACAATAGACTTTCGAAAATTGGCACAATACACACAACTTGTTTACGTTGTGTGTATTGGCTGTACCTACCAGATAACGTTCAAGAAGTACAGTTTAATCTAAATAGCCGCTGCTTTTACTATTGAGCTTTTAAAAGGACTGGTATCTTGTCGCCGGGCATAGTGCCTGACACTACGCCCGGCGGTTTTTCTTGTTCTCAAAATTCCAACAGATCTTTTACGCCCTGTTGGGGGTAATCAGCTTAATAGCGCTGGTTGATAAACTAAAACAGCAAATCGGCTCCTCGCTTACTCTATGGTCATAAAATTCTTTACGTTCTTTACGCCGTCAATATCGTTGGCAAATCTGGATGCAAAATCTTTTTCACTGATGCTCTGCGCCTTACCGTGCAGTGTAACCACACCACGCTTCGTTTCAACCTTCGTATTAAGTGCGCTGGTAGAGCGATGATAGAGCAGTGTCATCTTGATCTGTGCGGTAATGGAAGCATCATCAATTTTTTCGCCAACCGTCCGGTCAGGTTCTGGAATCTGTGTCACAATCAGATCATTTACTACATCCTTAACCCCATCAACATCCTTGACATATTCAGCCGTCAGTTCTTTTTGTGCCTGGCTGATAACATCACCTCTAAGGGTCACTATGCCGTCTTTGACAAATATTTCGGTTGTTTTGGAACTTACGCTGCGATGAAACAAGAGGGTTACTTTGACTTTTTCCAAAAGCCATTCATCTGAATTTATGCTGGGACGACTACCTTTGACTTCCAATCTGTTGTCCACGCACTTTACACCGGGAAGGCTTGCTACAGTCTCCTGTGCCAATGATTTATGAACACTGTCAGCGACTAATCCGGTTAATATAACAGCACCGTTCTTGGAACTTATTTTGATCTCATCGTCCTTAAGGTAAGTTTTGAACACATATGATTGCCTGGCAGACAATTCGATGCGGCTATCCAGTTTTGCAGCGTGTGCAGGCACGCTGAACACAAGAAAAGCCGCTGCTACCGCCAGTATAGAGAGTGTAATTACATTCATGGGCTATTCTCCTTTTTAAACGTGCTTGTAACTACTTCCCCAAAATTTTCTTGGCCTGACCTATTTTCTGCTGAACCATACCAACCAGATTTTCACCGATCCCTTCAGTTTCCAGCTTGGGATTGTCGCTGATTTTACCAGCGATCTCCTTAATTTTGCCTTTTACTTTGTGAAATGCGCCCACGGCCTGATTCTTTGAACTGGATTTCATGGTAGACTCCTCTTACCTATTGATCAGATAACGGTAATACTGTCCGGTAGCTTTATTAAGCAGTCAGTCCACTGACATCACTTCTTAGTGTTGTCAGTTGCTGATTCTGAGCTAGATCCACCCTGAACCATCTCTGATTTAACCTGATCAATCGCCTGTAGCACCGGCTTAACGGCTTCTTTCAGTCTCTCGCCATCAGCTACTGCTGTCTGGGCAATCGGCTTGATAGTCTCAATTCCCTGAGCTGTCAGGTCATTTGATATATATTTCTGTATCTCCCTGATATCGGTCATGTACGATTTCAGGGCACCTTTCACACCAACGCTTGCCTCGGCAATTTTTGCATAGCCCTTTCTCATTTCAATCCGACGTTGCTCACTGATTTCTCTGATATCAGGGTTTGTGTATGAACTTTCCCACTCTGCAAAATACCTGGCGCCATTGACATTCATCTTATCTGTATGCATATCCAGCTGGCTCCCTGATTTTTCCATCTTCTTGACATTATCATCATATACTTCATATGCTTTCTTCATATTGGTCTGAGCAGGATTGGTAAGATTTTCAAGCGCCATTCTGGTGGCATCAATCTGGATAGCAGCCTGCTTGTAGTCCCCTTCAACCGTGTGCATAGAGTCCGTAGTCTTTGTTGCCCGATCCATGCCGGTGGTTGCGCAGCCGGTCAGACTGGTGATTGCGCCGAAGAAAACGGCGATAACGAGTGCGGCTGATCTTAATCTGAATTCCATGGTCTATCTCCTTTTAAAGATGTTGTGATGCCCGGTCTGCGACCGTCTGTACA
>JAQUCQ010000325.1 GCA_028686145.1 Desulfuromonadaceae bacterium
GATGACAAACGGTAGATTGTTTTTTGCTGCCAGGTGTTGGGCAAGTCCCCCGCAGAAACGGGCATGGAACCCATGGATCAGTTGGGGGGCAAAGGAGGCAAGCTGCACTTCCATTTCCTCAAGTAAAAGGGCATCTGCGGGTAAAACGAGCAGCTCTATCCCTCTCTGGGCAAGAAAACGGCTTATACGGTCGACGGTGGTAATATTGCCCCGTTGGGGACCACGTGAGTAAGGAGATATCAGGGCAATACGCATTAACTCAGTATGGATTAAAATACTGGCAGTAGGCAAGTCATTTGCAGGAATGCCAGAGGTTTTTTTATGAACCATGGACGTTAGATCACATGCTGGCGATTACAACCATGTATGGGCAAGCATTCTTAAACACTGACAAAAACTATCAGGATTTTGATTGTCAGGCACAAGCAGCTTTCCACAAAGAATGTGAATAATTCAGTCTATTGCTTTTGACTCATCAGCGTGTCTGACGTATAATCCGCAAACCGCCCGGTTGCCACTGTTGCCATCCGTCTTCAATGGATGCGTGCAATGGTTTGCTTGCTATTGCCCAGCCTCCTCATTACCGCTACATAAGGATATATATGCAATTTTTTATTGACCCCTATTTTCCTGATACACTTGATGCTGTCGGAGATGCCGGTATGGCTGGCTTTGATGAAAAGAGGCCTCTGTATTTTTCCGGATGCAAAAATTTTCTAGCAAAGTATCGTGAAGAAATCAAACAGCTTCACCACGGTGGTGCCAGTGGAGCTGAAGTAACTCATCTGCTTAGTGATATGATGGATGAATTACATAACAGACTTTTCCTTTCCATTGTTTACGACCTTGGTGGTGGTGATTCCATGCTGGAGCATGTCTCGCTTGTGGCAGTGGGAGGCTACGGTCGAGGTGAGCTGAACCCCTTTTCCGATATTGATATCATGTTTTTACATGATGGCATTCTGCCTGCGACGACTGTTGAGGATATTGCCCAGAAGCTGCTTTATTTCCTGTGGGACATGCGACTGGATGTCGGTTATTCAGTGCGGAAAATAGCCGATTGTGTCGAAATGGCCGCGACAGATGCTACCGTTAAGACGGCGTTGATGGATGCCCGCTTTCTTTCCGGTAGCCGGCCACTATTTGCCACACTTACCAAGGTTATTTTTGGTCAGATATTGCCGAAATCGAGTGATTCGTTCATTAAGGAAAAGATTGCTGACATGAAGAATCGTCGCGAAAAGTACGGTTCAACGGTCTATCTTCTCGAGCCAAATCTTAAAGAAGGCGAGGGAGGGCTTCGTGACCTGCAGACTGCTATCTGGGTAGCACGTGTTAAGTACAAATTCCTTGATCTGCGCGAGTTGATTATCAAGGGTATCTTAGACGATGAAGAGCTGGACGTCTATCGCGCGGCCCTTGATTATCTCTGGCGAATCCGTAATGAGCTGCATTATTTCAGCGGGCGCAAAAATGACCAGTTAACTTTTGATGCCCAGGTACATCTGGCTGGTTTTCTGGGGTATCAGGGCAATGGTCGTGTCCTGGCGGTGGAAGATTTCATGAGGGACTACTACCGTCAAGCTAATAAGGTTGAACATTTCACATCCAGCCTTATTTCACGCTGTATATGGCGAGATGAAGGGGCCTTGAAAATATTGGGTTATTTTGTACGCCGTCCGGTTGGAGATGGATGCTTTGTCCTCAAGGGAGAGTTGATCGTACCTGATGAGTCCATTGTTGAAAAAGATCCGACCATCATGATGAAGATGTTTGAACTGGCGCAAAAGCACGGAGTTGATTTCAATGTTCGGGTTAAGGGGATTATCAGAAGAAATCTTGCCCTGATCAATGACAAATTTCGCCGGAGTCGCGAAGTTAATCAGTCATTCCTGAATATTTTGCGGTCAACCAAAGGTGTTGCCGCCACGTTGCGCCTTATGCATCATCTGGAGTTTTTGAACCGCTTTATCCCTGAACTCGAGCATATTTACTGCAAAGTACAACACGACATGTATCATATTTACACGGTCGATATTCATACTCTCTTTGCTGTTGAACAGACAGAAAAGATGCTGAGTGGCGAACTTAAAGAAACCATGCCCCTTCCCTGTGCAATTGCTTCCCAAATAGGTAAACCGGAATTATTACTTCTGGCGGTGCTATTTCATGATATCGGAAAAGGGTCAGGAGGTGGACATGCAGAGAAAGGGGCCTCCATGATTCCGACAATTGCCCGCCGAATGGGCCTTTCACGAGAGGGCAGCGAACGGCTGGAATTTCTCGTGCGTCAGCATCTGCAGTTTGCCCATATTTCACAGCGGCGCGATCTGAATGATGAAAAGATGATTGCCCAATTTGCCCGTCAGATGGGGACAAGTGAAAATCTTAAAATGCTTTATCTGCTTACGGTTGCAGATGTCCGCGCAGTCGGGTCGGATGTCTGGACGACCTGGAAGGCCTCACTTTTTCAGGAATTATATGAAAAGGCCTTCAGTATACTTGATCGTGGCGGATTCCAGCTAGAGGCCAGCAGTGAACGAGTCACTGCTATGATCAAAAAAGTTACCGATTTGTTGGAAAACGACTATCAGGTGGCGCAGATACGTCAAGAGCTAAAAGCGATGCCAGTGCGATTGCTCCTTTCCAATCCAGCCCCGTTAATTGCAGAGCAGGTTCGGCTGTTGCTGGGATTGGAGCAGTCTGATATCCAGACGCGCCTTACCCATCAAAAAGAGAGTGGCAATTCCGAATATACTATCTGCGCTCACGATATGCCGGCGCTTTTTTCCCGAATTACCGGCGTCATGGCTGCGAACGGAATAAATATTCTGGGAGCGCAGATCAACACCAGCAAGAACGGCAAAGTGTTGGATATACTGCAAGTTAATTCTCCTCAGGGGAATCTGGTCACCGATGTGGCGCGCTGGGATAAGATAGAGCAGGACATGCGCCAGGCAATCCACGGAGAGGTGCAGGTATCAACGCTGGTTGCCAAGCGTAAACGTCCGACCTTGTTGACGGCACGCCCCGCACCACGATTTGCGACCAAGGTTGATATTGATAATGAGGTTTCCGAAGAGTACACCGTTATCGACATCCTGACTCATGACAAGGTCGGGCTGCTGTATCTGATTACCAGCACACTGGCTGAAATGGGGCTATATATCGGTGTTTCAAAGATCTCCACAAAAGTTGATCAGGTGGCCGACGTGTTCTACGTACGCGATATTTTTAGCCAAAAAATCGTCGATCCCGATAAGCTTGGCGAGATCTGCAGCAAGCTGATAACTGCGATTGATGAGTGGGTGTAACAGTGACTTTTTTAAATTTTTAATTCAACGAAATAACAAGATTTATGTACACCGTCCTTAAAACATGTTGACATGCATAATCCTGAATGTTATTTTGTGCATATACACAAAATTAAGGGGAGGTTCACAATGAAAGTATGTTTTCCCGTTTTGGAAAATCAAGGGTTGGATAGTCAGGTTTACGGGCATTTCGGGTCTGCACCGGAGTTCATCGTCTTTGATATGAACACCAGTGAGCTTGTGTCTGTCAACAACAGCGACAAGATTCATGAGCATGGAGCCTGTAATCCGGTCGCAGGGCTTGGTGGCCATCAGGTGGATGCAATCGTGGTTGGTGGAATTGGTGGTGGGGCGTTGCATAAGCTCAATAGCGAAGGGATTCGCGCATTTCAAGCCCAGGGAGGGACTGTTGCTGAAAACATTTCACTCTTTCGAGCAAACGGACTGCCGGAATATCTGCCGGGTCATACCTGTGGTGGCCATAGTCACAGCAGCGGATGCTCGCACTAAACTATGCCGCGGCCACGTAAACCGAGAAATTGCCTCTGTCCGCATCGAGTCGGATGTACAACGCTCTTTAAGCCAGCCGGAACGCCACTCAAGGACTTGGAAATAATTCAGCTTGCGCACGATGAGCTGGAAGCGCTTCATTTATGCGATGGCGAGGGAAAGACCCAAGAGGAGGCCGGGGTGTGTATGGGAGTTTCACGAGGAACAGTTCAACGCTCTCTGGCCGATGCCCGTCACAAGGTGGCCACTGCTCTTGTTGGTCATAAGGCGCTGGCAATTTCCGGCATCATGAACGTCGAAGGTAAAAACAGCAAATCGGAAGAATCTGTAGCAAAGTAAGATGAACTGCGGCCACAATGTACGGATAACGCTAATGA